>JAGFIQ010000080.1 GCA_024103495.1 Aridibacter famidurans | reverse complement strand
ATAAAACCGATCACACGCTGAAGTATAAAAAAATTAACAACGGTGTGCTGTGCAAGAACGGCGTTTCAAAGCAGGCGGCGGTCGAGCATCTGTGGCCGCATTTAATGGAATTCGGACGCGTCAGGGTGAAGTGGGACTGAGGACTGAGGACTGAGGACTGAGGACTGAGGACTGAGGACTGAGGAGTGAGGACTGAGGACTGAGGACTGAGGACTGAGGACTGAGGAGGTTGTCGTACTCTTGACCGACTGTCAAGTTCTTCCCTCAGTCCTCAGTCCTTTCCTCTCAGACCTTCTTCGTGTCCTCTGTCCTTTCCTCTCAGTCCTTCTATCGTCAGAACTTCAGCCTCGCTCCGATCTGCGCCTGCCTCGGCTCACCGAAGCCGGCGGTGACCGTGCCGTCGAAGTTGAAGGTCAGAGGTCTGGGCAGGCTCCTCTGATTCCTGTTGTTGAATAGGTTGAAGGCCTCGAAGATCCCCTCGAGCTCCACCCTTTCGCCGAACCTGAAGATCTTCGACGCGCGGAAATCGAACGTAAAGAACTCGTTGTCGAGCCTCAGAGTGTTTCTCTTGATGATGTTCGGGAACGTGCCCCTGTCGACGACCGAGATCGGCGATGCCGACCTGTACTGGACGATCGGCGAAAGCGTGATGTCGTACGGAAGCGCGAATGTGGCGAACGCATTGAAGCGATGCCTCTGGTCTCGGTCCGACCAGTTGTACTCCGGCCCGAAATCGCGCGGGTCGGCGTAGCGGAAGGTGAACGGGTCACGCTCGTTGTCGTCGTCCGACTTGTCCCACGAAAGCAAGTAGTTCGCCTGGAACTGGAAACTGTTCGAAAAACGCTTGTTTAGCGTGAACGTCAGCCCCTGGAACAGCGATTTCGCAGAGCTCTCCGTCGAGCGGATCTCGCCTACCCCCGAGCCGTCGGGCCGTTCGAAGATCGCGACCCCGTCATAGAGCCTTGGATCGTTACGGTTCACGAATCGAGTAAGTCGGGTCGACTTCGCGAGGTTGTAGGCGACCAGGAAGGTCGTGTCCTCGAAGATCTCCCTTTCTATCGACGCGCTGTACTGGATCGTCCGCGGGTTCTTGAAGTTTCGTTCGAATACCGCGACGCCGGGATTGAACGGCGTGAAACCCGCCGTCGGGACGATTCCCGGATACTCCGGACAGCCGAACGGACCACCTCCGCCGACACCGATCTTGTCCGGCGGCTGGCAAAGGAAATTCGCGAAAAAGATGTTACCGGCTATCACGCCGTCCGTGTTTCTCGGCCCAGCTACCACGAGTCCGGGTATCCTCGCGTAATAAATTCCCGCGCCGAGCCTAATCGCCGTTTTTCCGTCGTCGCCCGGCGACCAGGAAACCGCGACACGCGGAGCAAATCCGTCTGTAAAGTCAGGGATCGAACCGTCCGAAGGGAATCTGGGATCGGAAAGAAACTGACCGTACCTCGTATCGGACGGAGGCGTGATCGTGTCGGGCTGATACTGCCCTTCCCATCTGAATCCGAAGTTGAACGTCAGATTTGGTTTCGGGTTCCATGTGTCCTGGACATACAGCCCGGGCTCGATGTTTGTGTACGCCTGGGTCCCAGCCTCTTCGACCGTCCGGTTCCCGATCGGGGCGAACTGAAGATAAAGCTGAAGGGCGTCCGCACTGACGCCGTTGATGTAGTCGATAAAACCGTCGATCGCATCGTCGATCGTGCCCGCAGCGAAGATGTATCGTCCCCGCGCGAACCCTATGAACGTCTGCGAAACGCGGGTCCGGTTGATGTCCGCACCGAACTTCAGGACGTGGTTACCCGTGACATAGGTGATGTTGTCCGTGAACTGGAACCGGGTGTCGTCGGAAGGCACCGGCAGAAAGAACGGCCGCCCGAACCTGTACGAGATCGATCCGTCGAATGTGCCGATCGTAGTGTCGGGAAGATCAGGGCCGTCGTAGAACCTGGGCCTTTCCTCTTTCGCCCACTGGAATCTGAATTCGTTGAGGAACGTCGGTGTGAACGTGGTCACCAGCTGCGCAATGAACGCGTTGGAATTGTCGGTCTCGCGGCCGTTCGCGCTGTAGCCCCAGGTCGGGACGTCGAACGTTCCGTTGATCTGCTCCGCCCGGCTGTAGTTGTGCCTAAGGGTAAGCAGGTTCTTGTTGTTTATGTTCACATCAACCTTGCCGAGCAGCACATCCGCATCGTTCGTGCGGTCGATGATCCTCTCCTCGTCCGGCGAACCGAACTGGTTGGCGAAGATATCGACGAGTATCGGGTCGATGCTGTTCGGCTTGCTGCTCTC
This sequence comes from Aridibacter famidurans, assembly GCA_024103495.1. Classification (GTDB taxonomy): domain Bacteria; phylum Acidobacteriota; class Blastocatellia; order Pyrinomonadales; family Pyrinomonadaceae; genus Aridibacter; species Aridibacter famidurans. The sequence continues at coordinate 50,053 of JAGFIQ010000080.1, read as the reverse complement.
GCCGTCGTTCCTCTCGTAAGCGAAGAAAAAGAACGCTTTGTCCTTCACGATCGGACCGCCTAGGTTTCCGCCGAACTGGAAGTTCTGCGAATCCTCGGTCGGAAGACCCGCGTCGACCGCGTCGGGGTTCTGGCTCGAGAGTGAATCGTTTCGGAAAAAGATGAACGCCGAGCCGTTGAACTGGTTCGTGCCCGACTTCGTCACCGCGTTGATGAAGCCTCCTGAACTGCGTCCGAACTCGGCGGAAGCTCCGACCGGAACAACCTGGAATTCCTGGATCGATTCGAGGCTGACGGTGAACGCGGGCCTCTGTCCGCCGCGCTGTTCGCCGAAGAACGGATTGTTCGCGTCCGAACCGTCGATCGTGAAATTGTTCTGAATTCCCTTCTGGCCGTTGATCGTGATCTCGTCGCCGTCGGGGCCCTGGACGATCGAAACGCCCGGCGTCAGCTGAACGAATCGTGAGAAGTCTCTGCGGTTGATCGGAAGGTTCTCGACCGAGCGCTCGTTGATCTGCGTGGAGAGTTCCGTCTGCGCGACCTCGACCGGCGGCCCGGTCGCCGCGTTTACATCCACCGTGACGTTCGCTCCCGCGGCCGCGAGCTCGATCTTAAGCGACTGCGTCTGGCCGATCGTCACCCGGAGGTTTTCGACCGAATAGTCCGCGAACCCCTGCGCCGTTGCGGAAAGCCTGTAGTTGCCGAGCGGCAGAAGCGGGGCAGTAAAAAAACCGTCCGAATTGCTCGTAACGGTTCTCGTGAATCCAGTCTCTGTATTTGTCACCGTGACGGATGCCCCCGGAACAACGGCGCCGGCGGAATCATAAACCGTTCCCTGGATGAGTCCGGTAGTCGCCTGCGACTGCGCGGAGGCGGAGGCGGCCAACACGAACACAGTTGCGGCAAGCACGAAAAAGCTCAGAAATTTTCTCATGTTCCTTCTTCCTTGAGTGGGTAATTGAATTACTGCAGCCTGAAGTTCGGGCTTTCCGGCCTCAGAAAACGGTCCTCACGACGAAAGAAACGCAGTCAGGGACAACCAGCCGGAAATTGATTGGCAGAGAATCTATCACATTCATGTTAACTGGCAAAACTCTTCGTTGCGTGAATGTGAATTATCGGTGAATCGGGCTTTTTAACGCATCACGGCCGCCCTTACGACCCGGAAAAATGCCCAGTCCGGAAGGAATTTTCTGAGCGAAAGGACCATCCGGGCGTTAGGGGAATACCTCATCCTCCACGAACCGTCGTTTACCGCGGTGTATATAGCCTCGGCGACGATCTCCGGTCCCGGCGCTTCCGCGCCCGCCTTGTCCATGTTCGGGATGGCCTTTTCAAGCAGTGGATCGTACTGATGCAGGTTCTCGTTTCTGGCGTGAGACATAGAGCGGTCGTAGAAATCGGTCCTGATCGGGCCCGGCTCGATTATCTTGACCTTGATCCCGAACGGACGGAGTTCGTAGTGCAGGGATTCGCTGAATCCTTCGACCGCCCATTTCGTGGCGTGGTAGAGGCTGTAGAAAGGAAAGGTGATACGGCCGCCCATCGAGGCGACATTGACTATCGTGCCCCGTTTCTGTTCGCGAAAGTAAGGGATGATCACGCGGCAGACGTTCATAAGCCCGAACACGTTGGTCTCGAACTGGTCGCGCATCTGCTCGTCCGTCGAGGCCTCGAACGGGCCGACGACGCTGTAGCCCGCGTTGTTCACGACGGCGTCGATCCTTCCGAACTTCGCGAGCGTTTCCTCAACCGCGGACCTGATGGTATCCGGTCTAGTGACATCGAGCCCTATGCACTCGACATCGACGACGTTATTCAGATCTTCTTCTTTCTCCGGAGACCGCATCGTCGCGGCGACCCTCCATTCCTTGCTCTGGAAAAGCCGTACGGTCTCCTTCCCGATCCCGCTGGAAGCACCTGTAATGAGAATCAATTTGTTCATCGGCTGTCTCCCTGTGTGATTCGAACTGATGAATGATACCTCACCCTCTTTCTCCTCTTTCACGATTCACGATTTACGATTCACGATTCACGAGAAGACTCCCGCAAAGGCGCTAAGGCGCCAAGAACCGCTAAGACCTTTTATCTATTCCCGTTGTCGATCCTCGAACGGACTTCCGCCAATCATTAACTTCATCCCCTTTGCGGCACTTGGCGGCTTTGCGGTTTGGCGGGAACGTTCTTATTTGACCACTTCAGTTCCTCAAGAAGAAATCGGAACTCCCGCAAAGGCGCTAAGGCGCAAAGGATCGCAAAGAAGACATTAAGATCTACTCGTACCTCAGCGCCTCGATCGGATCCAGACGGCTTGCTCGGATCGCCGGCATCACGCCCGCCACGAACGCAATAGCGCATACAAGGAGCAGGACCGCTCCAAGCGCCAAAGGCCTGAACGCGAAAAGGCTGAATCCCTCGAAAGACTCGAGATACGTTGCCGAAAGGAAGGCATTCGCCGCCGATCCTATCCCGATCGCGGAAACGATCCCAAGCATCGCGCCCCAGAATCCGATCAGCACCGACTCGATCGAGAACAGTAGGAACACTTTGAACCGTCCCATTCCAAGCGCCTTCTGAAGCCCGATCTCCTTCGTCCTTTCCATCACGGCGATCACAAGCGTGTTGATTATCCCGAACGAAGCCGCCAGAAGAGCGACGAGCGCGAACACGTTCAGCCCCACCTGAAGGATCCCGATCGCGTCGTAGGTCCGCTTCTCGATGTCCGCGATCCCCAGGCCGACAAATCCCAGCTTGTCGAGGCGCTCTTTGGTCGATTCAAGAAGTTCGCTGTCGGCTCGCTCGAGCTGGATCGTGAAATTGTTGAAATAATTGAAGTTCGGTGTGTCGCCGTTTTGCTCCGTGTAGATCGCCTTGGCGGTCTCGGTGTCCACGAACGCGTTAAGGTTGGAGATCATTCCCCTTGTCGCGACCCCGGCGATCGTAAGGTCGCGGGACCTCAACTCCCTGTCATTCCCGACCCTGTACGCCAGCGTCGCGGTCTTACCGACAAGGTTCCCCACGTTTTCGTCGTACGCTCTTGCCAGGTGGATCGGGAGGATGATCTGGTCCGACCCGTCGAACATCTTCCCGGCCTCGAGCTTCTGTTCTACGCCTTCCGAGAGCATCCCGATGCCCACCTGGTACTTTTTCCCGCCTTGCACCGAGATGTACTCGGGGTTCACGCGACACGCCGGAGTGATGCTGCGGACGTCCGGGCGCTTGTCTTTTAGTCCCTCGATCTGCTCCAGTGAGACCACCACGCTGTTCGGGTCGATCAGATTGCCCTCGCCGTCCTCGGTGGCTTCCTTGTACTCGACCGGGCCGCTGCTGTTGGCCTGCTCTTCTAGCTCGGCGGGCAGTTTCTTTCTGACGAAGAGGATGCGCTCGCCTTCGAAGGTCTTGACCTGCATCTCGACGTAGTCACGCAGCCCGTCCCCGACGCCGTTGGTCATCACCAGCGTGAACGCGCCCACGAAGATCGCCATCACGGTCAGGAAGGTCCTGAGTTTGGCCCTGAAGAGATTGCGGTTGGCTGTCCTGGCAAGATCCCATAGCTTCATATCTGTTCTCCCGCCTCCCCGGCTTCGTCGTCTTCTCCAAGTTCATCCACGACCATTCCGTCCTTCAGATTGATCGTCCTTCCGCATTTCGCCGCCAGGTCCTCGTCGTGGGTGACGATCACGACCGTGATCCCCTTGTCGCGGTTCAGCGTCAGCATAAGGTCCTCGATAGTGCGGCTCGTTTTCGAGTCTAGGTTCCCCGTCGGCTCGTCGGCGAATATCACGTCCGGGCCTCCGACGAGGGCACGGGCGATGCACACCCTCTGTTTCTCGCCTCCGGAGAGGTCCTTAGCCCTCTTCGCGTGCTTGTCGCCGAGCCCCACCGATTCGAGCGCCGACATCGCTTTCGGACGAAGATCCTTGTCAGCGGCGCCTCGGATCCTCATCGGAAGCACGACGTTTTCGTAGACCGTGTCCCTCCCGTTCAGAAAGAACTGCTGGAACACGAAGCCGAACTTCTCGTTACGCAGCCGGTCGCGTTCCTTCTCGGAAAGAGACAGGTAATCCCGCCCTTCGAATGAGATCCGGCCCGATGTCGGCCGGTCAAGACATGCCAGCAGGTGCATCAGCGTCGATTTCCCGCTGCCCGACTTGCCGACGATCGCGACGCTCTCGCCGCGCTCGATCCGCAGATCGATTCCCTTCAGGACCTCGTAGTCGACAGCGTCGCTCGTGAATGTCCTGCGCAGTTCAGAAGTTTCCAGCATAGGTATCAGGTATGAGTGCTCAAGTAATTTGTCGGTGTTACGAATGGCCGGTCGGAATTTGTTGCATTAAATTTTATACGAGAGTTCGGATGAGAAGTCTCCGCGGACGCCTGCCCTTGGGCATACCGTCCAGACGGATGATAGACTGCAGGGGTGAAGTTCCTGCATATCGCCGACGTCCATCTGGGCTGCACAAGGTACCACCTCGAAGAGAGCCAGAGAGACTTTTTCGACGCGTGGATCGACGTGATCCGTAGGTACGCGGTGGGCGAAAGAGTCGATTTCGTACTGATGGCCGGCGACTTCTTTCACAAGCGGAGCGTGCCGCCGGAGACGATGAACTATGCGTTCGCCGGGCTCAGCCTTCTGAAAGAAAATGGAATTCCCGTCGTGTCGATCGAGGGAAACCACGACCAGAAGCACCGCGACAGCGAATACAGCTGGCTTCGCTCGCTCGCGAACTGGGGTCTCGTTTATCTGCTCGAGCCGACGAACACCGAAGGCAGGCTCGGCTATGAGGAATGGGACGAAGACGAGGTAAGGGGCGGGTTCATCGACATCGGGCGCGCCAGGATATTCGGTTCCGACTGGTACGGCGCTTCGGCGAACGCGGCGATCCCCCAGCTTGTCCGCGAGATCGGCGCGAACCGCAGGGACGGCGCGTTTCACATCCTTATGCTCCACACAGACGTCGAGGGCCACGAGACTCATCCGATTCCCGCGCTCAGCCGCGACAAGCTGAACGAACTGAGAGATGTGACGGACTACGTCGCGCTCGGTCACACGCACAAGTGCTTCGAGATCGACAACTGGGTGTTCAACCCGGACTCTTTGGAGATAACGAATATCGCGGAGTATTCGGAGAGACGAGGAGCGTGGCTCGTCGAAGTCGATGAGAAGAATACCGTTTCGGCCAAACACGTTGAGGACTACACCCAAAGGCCATTCCAGAGGCTCCCGTTCGACGTGACGAGGATGGAAGAGCCTGAACAAGTTACCCGCGGAGTGCTTAACCTCGTAGAAACGCAGGCGAGGCCGTTCGAGGCCCGCGAAGGCGAAAGGCCGCCGATAATCGAGATCACTCTCACGGGCCACCTGGGATTCCCGAACTCGGAACTTGAACTCAAGAAGATCCGTGACCAAGCACGCGAGATCACGAACGCGCTTCACGTCCGCATCAAGAACCACAGCGTTCCGGTCGAATACGCGGTCGCTGCCGACCTGGAAGAGGGCGTTTCGAGGGAGAAGCTCGAACGGCGGGTGATCGAGGACCTTGTTTACCGCGACAAGCGCTTCAACAAGCGGACAGAGGCGGTCGCCGAGGCGGTTATCGGAGCGAAGCGGATGGTGATGAGCGATGATTCCCCGGAGAAGATCGCCGAGTTCATCAGCATAAAGACCGAGGAACAGAAGGAAGCCGCCGGATAGCGAAGAATGTCTGAAGAATCGAAAAAAGTACTCGGGATCAGGCACCTGCCTATCTTCCCGCTGCCGCTCGTGCTGATGCCCTTCGAGATCCTGCCGCTTCACATCTTCGAGAACAGGTACAGAAAGATGCTCGAAGACATCGCGGTGTCGAAGAACATGTTCGGCGTGTCCCTGTTCGAGCCTGAGGAGCAGGGGCCCGACAGGCCTGCGGCGGGGACGACGGGCTGCGTCGCCGAGATCCGCGAATCGCACCTGCTTGAAGACGGCAGGTCGAACATTCTCACGACCGGCGTGATCCGGTACAGGATCGAGAACTACGTCTCCTCGCCCGATCCTTACCTTGTCGCGGAAGTGGAGTTCTTCGAAGACGTCGACGAGCCCGAAACGGAGGTCGAACCGCTTGCGGACGAGGTCTTCGGCCTGTTCAAGCGGGTCGCGGAAGCCGCGCACAAGATCAGCGGCCAGCAGGGCGAGTTCCCGGAGATCCCTCAGGCCGAGCCCGAACAGCTCTCGTTCCTTGTATCAGCGGCATTCAATCTCGACAACGAGGTAAAATACCGAATGCTTGAAATGCGAAAAACGTCCGAGAGGCTCTCGCACCTCAGGGACGTTCTTTCGCGTTCAGTCGATCAAGTCGAGGAGACGGCGAAGATCAATAAAGTTTCGCGCACCAACGGCCACGTCAAAAAGAAGATCGATATCGACTAGTTTTACTCCTCTTTCCCGTCAACAACCTTCGGCTGCACGACTTCCACGGGCTCTGCCGGAAGCATTTCCAATGACGGCGGCGTTTTCAGATTCTCCTGGAAGAAATAGATCACCTTCTGGTCGTATGAGTCCGCCTTGTCCGGCGACACATTGACAAGGTCCACACCTGACGCTGTGAGGTCCGTGAATGCCTGGACTTTCGTGTCCGACGGGAAACAGCCGGCGAGCGATTCGGTCGACTGCTTCAGCCCCGGCACATCCTGGCCGGAAAGCAGAAGTGCCTTGCGGTCACGAACCGTCTTTGCGAGGTCGCAAACGGACTGACGCTGGTAACAGCTCCTGGCGTAATAGATGTAGGTCGCTCCCTTCGCCATTCCGGCAGTCACCGAGCTGAGAAACGGATATCTCTTCGCGATAACCGTGTCGATCAGGTCGTCCGATTGCTGCGGCACCGAGTCGATCACGACCGAGCGGACGCTCTGATCTTTCGCTGCCGTGGCCAGTGCGGCTATCCCGCCCATCTCGACGCCGTAGATCCCTATTTCTTCGCCGACAAGATTGTCGCGGCTCGCATCACGAAGCCCTCTGAGATAATCGATCGCCGCAAGCGTGTCTTCGACCTCGCAGCCTCCGAAAGACGTCGACGCGACCGGCGGGTCCTGGCCGTGGCCTCTCTGGTCGGGCATCAGCACGGTAAAGTCCGTGGCCTCGCTCAGTTTCACTCCGAGATTAAGCACATATGACCTGTCGCCCCCGTATTTGTGGAGCAGGATGACGGCCGGATAGTTCTTCTTGCCCCGGAGAAGCCAACCCCGCGCGGTCGATCCGTCGCGGTTTTTCCACGTCTCGCTCGTCACCTGGGCGGCATGAGCGCTTAGCCTTCCGTAAACTTCCGGCGTGACCAGATAGGTGTTGCGCGGAGGCGTGGACGTCGAGTGGACAAGCCAGATCGAAGCTCCCATCAGCATAACGACGACGGAGACGACGACGGGCAGAAGCAAACGGACGATGCTCTTCAAGAGTCGGTTAACTTTGTACATATCGGTAGTTTCGGGTTTGCTCCGGCAGGGTGGGATCTGCTTCAGGGCGAGCGAACAACCTGTGCCTGTTTCGGCGGGTCTTAGTCTGAAAGCCCCGGGAAAAGAGCTTTCGGCAAGTCAGCTAAAATGGTACCATAACCGCAGTCCGCAAAGGAAGGCTTTAGATCTTATGAGAATTACCGCACCCGCCTTTTTCCTCATTCTGTTCCTGTTCATACCGACCGCATTCGCCCAGGATTCTGTATCCTCGGGAACTTCTTCGACGGCTTCGAAGCCTGCGGGCGAGAGATACTTCCCGCTGGCCGACCTGAAAGAGGGAATGACAGGCAAGTCGCGGACGGTGTTTAGCGGGTCCGAGGCGACGGAGTTCGATGTGGAGATACTCGGCGTGCTTCCGGGATGGATCGGTCCGAAACAGGACCTGATCGTCGGAAGGATCTCAGGCGGCGGGGCGGACAGGACAAAGGTGTTCGCGGGTATGAGCGGGTCGCCCGTCTACATCAACGGAAAGCTTGTCGGAGCTATTTCATACGCGTTCCCTTTCTCGACCGAAGCGATCTGCGGGATCACGCCGATCGAGCAGATGGTGTCGATCTTCGAGAACAACGACGCGGGAAAAGAAAGCGCTTTGAAGCCGAGGTCCTATTCCTTCGCGGAACTCGCCGCTTCGGAATGGCTGCCGAACCTTCCTGAATCTGCAAACCGTTTCGGGGCAGGCATTTATACCGCCGACGCATCGTCTCCTTTGGGAGTGCTGACAAGCCAGACCTTTAAGCCCATTTCGGTCCCGGTCTCGTTTTCCGGATTTTCGCAGGAGACCCTCAACGAGTTCGCGCCTCAGCTTTTGAAGGCAGGCCTGCTTCCGGTTTCGGCGCCGGTCGGCGCTTCCGCGTCGACAACGATGAAGAAGGCGGATGAAACGACATTGACAGGCGGAGATTCCGTGGTGATCCACCTGACGAGCGGAGATTTTTCGATGGCGGCGAGCGGTACGGTGACGATGCGGGACGGCGATAAGATCTATGCGTTCGGCCATCCGTTCATAGGCGTCGGCGGTTCCTCGCTTCCTATGTCGGAATCCCACGTAGTCACGGTCGTTCCCAGCCTGAACAACTCTTTCAAGCTTGCAGTTCCGGATGCGGTGGTCGGCTCGATGACCCAGGACCGCGCCACGGGCGTGTACGGCAAACTCGGCGAGGCGCCCCGAATGATCCCCGTCCGATTGAATCTTCGGACAAGCCGAAAAAAGCTCGAGACGCTGGAGTTCGAGATCGCGCACGACGAGACGCTGACGCCGCTTCTTGTGAACATGGCGGTATTCAACGCGATCATCGCGAACGAGCGTGCGCTCGGTAACATGACGATCGAGGTCGACGGAAAGATAAGCTTGAAAGGACACGAACCTGTGAAGATCGACGGAAGGTTCGGCGGACAGGCGGCGCTCAGGTTCGCCGCCGGCGCGGTAGTGGTGCCGGTCGTGAATCTCATCTCGGGCAGGTTCGACGATCTGCAGTTCGAAGAAATCGAGATCAGCCTGATTACCGAGGAAGGGAACAAGGCCGCGGAACTGGAAAGGATCGTGGTTGACCGCACAGAAGCGAGAGCGGGAGAGACCGTTTACATACAGGCGTTCGTGCGCGGCGATTCGGGCAAGGTGTTCACCCAGCGGATCCCGTTCACTATCCCCGCCGGAACGCCCGCCGGAACGCTGACGATCGAGGTCGGCGACGGATCGAGACTGCAGGAAAAGTCTGCGTCAAAGAGATTCGTCCCGGAATCGCTGGCCGACCTGATCAGCAAGATCAACGAGGTCCGCAAGAACGACAGGCTGTATGTCCAGTCGTACCGGACCACGAAGGGCGCGATCGTCGGTTCCGACGAGATGCCGAACCTGCCGCCCTCGGTCCTTGCGACGATGAACAACAACCGCACTTCGGGAGGTCACACCCCGACGGTCGAATCGATAGTCTCGGAGATCGAGGTCGCTCCGGCGGAGTTCATCGTAACGGGCCAGCAGACGATCAAGATCGAGGTGGTACGGTAGGATCGTGTCCGAAGCCCGACCGCGAGGGAGGGCTAATTCGAGTACTGAGAGATGAGTTCTGAGTACTGAGCCGCTCCCGAACAACGGCGGATGACCGCTCACGTTTCGGCCGGGAACCTTTTTGACCGCCGGATTTTCGACATATACCTGTGAAATGGGCGACTCCTCCAGATTATTGCTCGCCGCAAAGTTTGCGGCCCGGATGCACCACGGCCAGTTCCGGAAAGGCGCGGACGCCGAGCCCTACATCGTCCACCCGCTCGAAGTGGCGAGACTCCTTTCGACCGTCGGCGGCGTCCTCGATCCGGACGTTCTGATCGCCGCGATCCTCCACGACACGATAGAAGATACGGACACGACCGAATCGGACATCTCTGAAATGTTCGGCAGCCGTGTGTGCTCGATCGTCGTGGAGGTCACTGACGACAAGTCGCTTCCAAAGGAAAGGCGCAAGGAGCTACAGGAAGAGCACGCCCCGCATCTGTCGCACGAGGCGAAGCAGCTGAAGATGTGCGACAAGATCAGCAATATCTCGGATATCCTTGAGAATCCCCCGAAAGACTGGCCGCTTGAGAGAATGATCGAGTACGTCGATTGGGGCGAGCGCGTGTTCGCAGGGCTGAGGGGAGCGAACGAGGATCTCGAGCGGCACTTCGACGAGCTTGTCGAACGGGCGAGAAGGGAGCTGGGTGCGTAGTACGATAGTCTTCAGCCCGGACCGCGGGCGTCCCCGCCCGCATTCCTCCGCGCTTGCGCGCGGCGCAAACTGAAGTTCATGGTACCTCGAGGTACGATAGTCTTCAGCCCGGACCGCGGGCGTCCCCGCCCGCATTCCTCCGCGCATCCGCGCGGCGCAAACTGAAGTTCACGGTACCTCGAGGTACGATAGGCTTCAGCCTGTCGAGGATTTCGGGGAAGAGACTGCTACCGAAGATTCTCCGCGCTTGCGCGCGGCGCAAACTGAAGTTCACGGTACCTCGAGGAGAGCATCCGGCTCCTCACCTACTCACCTTCAACCCAAACCTCGCCGTCAGCGTAAACTTCCTTCTTCCAGATCGGGACCGTTCGCTTTAATTCCTTGATCAACCATTCGCATGCCTCGAACGCAGCTCGCCGGTGTGGGGCGGCGACGGAGATGACCACGCTCGTCTCGCCGATCTCCAATTTCCCAAGCCTGTGGACGATACTGACGTTTGAGATCTCGAACTTCTCTTTCGCCGCGGCCGCAAGCCTATCCATCTCTTTAAGCGCCATCGGCTCGTACGCCTCGTAGACAAGGTGCTCGGTCTCGCGCCCCTTCGTGAACCGGCGCACGTATCCGTCAAGCGTAACCGTCGCGCCGCATTCTTCAGGCACTACGCGCCGGGCGATCGCGCCGACATCGAGAGGTTCTGTTGTTAGTTCGAAGAACATGAGTCTCATTGGTCAATGATCATTGCTCAATTGATCAATGACTCAGCCTCCTGAAACCGCGGTGAACACCGCCAGTTCGTCTCCTTCATTCACGGCCTCATCCGCCCTCGCATACTCCTGGTTGACCGCAAAGAGTAGTGAGCTGCGATCGCGGCTCGCGGTCAGTTTCGGATAGCGATCGAGAATCTCGGTAAGCGCGGCATCTGCTCTTGTCCCTTCCGGAAGTTCGATGGTCGACTCTGTTGTGCCGGTCTCGTCGGCCGTTGCTCCGAAGAATAAGACTTTGACGTGCATAAATGCTGCTAAGTAGCTGTGCTCTTCGGCCGCAGGAGCGATCTATCCCGCCTTTCGGCGGGCCACGAGTTTAGGTTAGTTGGAAGTCGCGAATTCTCAAGCGTTTCGTCCCGCCTGTCGGCGGGCGACGAGCTGAAGCTCATCGTACATTGGCCAATGATCATTGACCCGCCACCTCCTTCTTCAGCGTCAGCTTGTGGATCTTGCCCGTCCCGCCGATCGGGAGCTCGTCGCGGAACTCGACATATCTGGGATACTTGTTCGCCGCGAACTGCTCCTTGCACCAGTCGATGAACTCTTCTTCCGAAAGCTCCGCACCCTCGTTCAGCACGACGAAGGCCTTCACTTCCTCGCCCATCTTCTCGTCCGGAACGCCGATCACGGCCACCAGAGACACCGCAGGGTGCGTCATTATCACTTCCTCGAGCTCGCGCGGATAGACGTTGTACCCGCCGCGGAGGATCATGTCCTTCTTGCGGTCGACGATCTGCACGTAGCCTTCCTCATCGATGATCCCTATGTCGCCCGAATGGAACCAGCCGTTCTTGAAAGCCTCCGCGGTAGCTTCGGGCCGTTTGTAGTATCCCTTCATCACGTTCGGGCCCCGGATCACGATCTCGCCGCGTTCGCCCGCAGGGACCGTCCGGCCTTCCTCGTCGACACAGCGCACGTCCACGCCCTGGATCGGCTGGCCCACGGTGCCGGGCTTCGAAGGCCTGTCGAAGTGATTGAAGGTCGCGAGCGGCGATGTCTCGGACAAGCCGTAGCCTTCAAGGACACGCACTCCGAACATCTCGCCGAACTCGCGCATAACTTCCACCGGCATAGGCGCGCCGCCGGAGGTCGGGACCTTGAAATACTCCTTGATCTTCGACACATCGCGGCCCGTCTGCTTCACGTATTGAAGAAGCGCCCAGTACATAGTCGGGACGCCGACCCAGAAATTCACGCGCTCCTTTTCCATCGCGTCGAGCGTCGCCGCCGGATCGAACCTGGGGATCAGCACGACGCGGTTCCCCGCGAACATGTTCGTGTTCATCTGGACCGTCTGCCCCGTGGTGTGGAAAAGCGGAAGCGTTATCAGGCAGGTCATCTGCTCACCTCCGGTAAAGTCGAGTACCGGAAGGTGAATGTTGTATGTCGTGCTTATGTTCGTGAAAAGGTTCAGGTGCGTGAGTTCCGCGCCTTTCGGCTGGCCGGTAGTGCCGGAAGTATAGAGTATCGCGCAGGTGTCGTCCGGGTCCGTCGCGACGGTCTCGTAAACGGCCGGCTTGTCGTAGATCAGCTGGGTCAGCGTCCGATGGCCCTCGATCGGGCTCGGTGCCAGCTTGTCGGCGGTTATCACGACCAGGTGCTCGCACGTTCCCGCCCGGTCGAACCCTTCCTTGACCATCTGCGCCATGGGGAGTTCGTCGGTGCCTTCGAAGACGAATATCGCCTTGGCGTCGGAATCCTCCAGGTGATACGCGATCTCCCTGGGTTTGAACAGCACGTTCAGAGGCACGACCGCGGCGCCGGCTTTGAGGATCCCGTAATAGACCATCGGAAAATACGGCAGGTTCGGACAGCTGAGCGCTACTTTGTCGCCCTTCCCGATCCCGAGATCGCCGAGCGCGTGGGCTACGCGGTTAGCAAGCGCGTTTAGCTCGCCGTACGTCATCCTGACGTCGTTCCAGATCACTGCCTCCTTTTCAGGAGCGAGCCGCGCCTGATGTTCGACGATCGAGGCGAGATTTAGCGTAGTAACTTTCCCCATTTTCGTTCCAGACTTAAATTGAAGTGATGGTAAGACTTGCGAGTGGAGACAAGTCTATTTCTTTAAGCGTTCAAAGTTCAAGGATCAGGATTCAAAGTTCAAGGTTCAAGGATCGGCCCCTCACAGGCATGGCGCTGGATCAACAGCACCTGACTCCAGGTCATTGAACTATGAATCGTGTATCTTGTGCCACTCCTTGGACCCCGTAGGCTTCAACCACTGCTCACTGCTCGCCGCTCACTGCTCACGACTCGCCACTTTGAACCTTGAACTTTGAACTTTGAACTCTTCTAGACCGTCATTCCCCCGTCTACAACGATCGTCTGTCCGGTCACATACGAAGAAGCATCCGAAGCAAGGAACACTGCGGCGCCTTTCAGCTCGCCTTCCTCGCCGATCCTCGGTATCGGGTTGTTCTCGCGGATCGAATTTTCGTAGATGTCTATCACCGGATCGGCGAGCCTCGAGCGGAAGAATCCGGGAGCGATCGCGTTCACTCGGATCCCCCTTCTTCCCCAGCTGGCGGCCAGCTCGCGCGTAAGCCCGATCAGTCCCGCTTTGCTCGCAACATAGCCGGCGTAAAAAGGCCCGTTCGCCGAAGAGGTGATACCCGAGATCGAAGTGATGTTGATGATCGATCCGCTTCCCTGCTTCAGCATTTCGCGGCCGGCGGCCTGCGCGAACAAGAAGCAGCCGGTCAGGTTCACGTCGAGGACCTTCTGCCACTTCTCAAGAGGCATCTCCTCCGGCATCGCTCCCCACGAAATGCCCGCGTTATTGATCAGGATGTCGACTTTGCCGAACTCTTCGGCCGTGGCGTCGACGACCGTCTGAACCTGGTCCGGAACCGACGTGTCACAGAGCATCGACTCGACCTCGAATCCGCGGCCTTTGAACTCCTCGACTGTTTCGTCCAGCCATTCGGCGCGCCGCGCGCACAACATCAGCGAAGCGCCCGCTTCCGCCAAGCCCTCCGCCATTTCCTTACCCAGCCCTCGCGATCCTCCGGTGACGATCGCCGAGCGTCCGGTAAGGTCGAACAATTTCAATGCGCTCATAGTTGTCTAACCTGCCGCACAACCGCTTGATTTCCAAGTGATCCGCTGGAAACTTCGAGCCGCCCTGGGACTCAGGATCGCGGCATGCCCATCCTCTCAAGCAGCCTCTCGAATCTTGGATCCGTGCGGAGCTGCTCGAACGGAGGACTCCATCTTATATAAGGCAGAAAGGCGCTGCGAGCATCAAGGTCCCTCTCCAGCCATTCGAAAGCCTTGTCATTTTCTTCCAGTCCCGAATAGATGCGAGCTATGTTTCGGCCCTGGGAGGAACTGGACCTGTACCTTTCGATCAGCGAATCGAGTATCTTCCTGGCCTCGTCCCTCTTACCCGCCCTCGCAAGCACGTAACCGTAGATGGACAACGCGTTGACCGATGCTGGCGCCAGCTTGTTACAGGTGGTCGCAGTCTCGACAGCCGATCGAAAGTCCTCCCGGCTGGCTTCCGCCAATGCCAGCATGCAGTGGGTCCACGGGAAGTCCGGCTCCAGCGCGATCGACTTCTTGAGGACCGAGATCGCCGACACGTGATCCCCGAGCACGAGATGCGCGCCGGCGAGATTCGTGATGATGATCCCCGACAAAGGGTCCAGCTGCTCCGCGATCTTCGATTCGACAAGCGATTCGTCAAATCTGCCCAGCTCACGGAGCAGAAGACTGTACCAGTGCCGGACATCGGCGTAATTCGGCTTCAGGCCGATCGCCGTCTTGTATTCCCGTTCAGCTTCCGTCCACTCCCACGAACGATGCAGCACAAGACCGAGCGACGCGTGGGCCTCCGGCAGCATTGGATCCGCTTCCAGCGCCTTTGACGCATAAGCCCTGGCACGCCTGAGCAGATCGGAAGAACGCTCACCGGTGTAGTTCTCGAGCAATACATAGGAATCCGCAAGCCCGACGTATGCGAGGGCGAATCCGGGATCGGATTCGACCGCCGCGGAATACTCTTCGATCGCCGTCCTGAGGCTTTCTGGGGTCCTCTTGTTCCATTGATAACGGCCGCGCAGATAATGCCGAAACGCTTCCGCGTTGGCCGTGTACGGCTTCTCGAGGCGCTCGCGTTCCGGGTTCGCTATCTCGAAGTTGAGCTCTTCCAGAATATCGATGGCGATGACGTTTTGCAGAGACGCGAACTCCGAAGTATCTCTCGTGTACCCGCGTCCCCAGATCCGGTTACCCGTTACCGCCTCGACGATCTCGATGTTCACACTGATGCCGCCGGCCTGCTTTGTGATCTCTCCAAGCACCACGGTATCGACCCCAAGGCTCCGGCCGATCTCCTGGACCGTCACATTCTGCCCCTTGAACCTGAACACGGAGCTTCGCGCCTTCACTCTGACGGACGGCATATGGGACAGCTTGTCTATAAGCGATTCCGTGAAACCGTCGGCGACGACCTCATATTCCGGATCTTCGGTCAGGTTGACTATCGGTAGTACCGCCACTGCCTCGACGCCGGGCCTCGCCTCCGGCGCAAGCAGGGGATACAAGAAATATCCGGCTAGCGCGGCGAGAACAAGGACAACCGTGGCGGACAGGATCCATATTCGGCCCTTCCCGGAGCGTCCGTATGCCTCGCCATTTACGGCGCGAAAGGCGCCGCTTGTTTCGCGTATGCCTTCCGCCGAGTTTACCCCGTTTACCCTTGCACGAAATACACGGAGATCGGCCAGCATTTCTCCCGCGGACGCATATCGTTCGTCAGGGTCCTTCTTGATCGCCTTACCGATTATCTTCTGAAGATCACCAGCTTCCTCGGTATCCGGCACGTTATCGAACACCGGTACTTTCCGGAGGATCGACGATACCGTGTCCGAATGGGTTTCGCCGTCGAAGGGCGCCTCGCCCGTCAACATCTGGTAGAGCACGACGCCGAAGCTAAAGACGTCCGTCCTCAGATCGACGTCCCGGGCTTTCGCCTGTTCCGGCGACATATAGCCCGAGGTCCCGACGACAAGGCCCTTGAAAGACGAAGCTTCCGCTCCTTCGGCCCCTGCCTTTCCGCCCACGCTTTCCGTAAGCTTGGCAACTCCGAAATCAAGCACCTTCACAAGCCCGTCGGGCCTGATCATTATATTGCCCGGCTTTATGTCGCGATGGATTATGCCGGCGTTGTGAGCGGCCTCGAGCGCCGAACCGATCTGCACGGCGATATCCGCGATCTCCTCAAGCTCCATCGCGCCGCGTTTCAGGCGCTCGCGGAGCGTCTCCCCCTCGATGAACTCGGTGGCGATGTACCTTAAGTCTTCAGTGTCCCCGATATCGTAGACGGTGAGGATATTGGGATGATTCAGCGCCGACGCCGTTTTCGCCTCAAGCTCGAACCGCCGCAGCGCGCCGCTTCTGCCTAGCAGTCCTCCGCTGACGAACTTGATCGCCAGTTTTCGATCAAGGCGCGGATCCTCCGCGAGATAGACGGTGCCCATTCCACCTTGCCCGATCTTGCTTATGATCCTGAAATTACCCAGGTCCGTGCCGCTCAGGTCCGCGGCGCCGACGGAGGACAGAAGCTCCGCAGCAAGATCGTCGGGAGGGACATCGATGACGCCGTTGAATTCGTCGTCAAACGAAAGGAGTTCCTTCAATCGTTCCTCGACCGCGATGTCGCCGCCGGACCGCGAATGGACGAATCCGTCCCGCTCCTCGGCCGGAAGCTCGAGCGCACGGTGATACAGGTCTTCAATTCGCTTGAATAAGGCAGGATCCATCGATCGTCAGCCGCGCTGCAGCTCGTTCAATAGCCAGCTTCGGGCAAATCTCCAGTCACGCTTCACTGTGTTGGGCGATACGTCGAGCACCCCCGCGATCTCGTCGGTTTTCATACCTCCGAAGAACCGAAGCTCGACCACCCTCGATTTGCGCGCGTCGAGCGCTTCGAGTTCATTCAGGGCATCATCCAGCGCCACGATCTCGTCCGTCCGTTCGTCGGTCACATAAAGATGGTCTTCAAGCGTGATCCTGTTCCGACTTCCGCCTCGTTTCGCCCTTCCCTTAGCGCGCGCGTAATCGACAAGGATGTGGCGCATCGCCTGAGCCGCAACGCCAAAAAAATGAGCGCGGTTCTTCCAGTTCTTCTCGTCGGAACCCGCAAGCTTCAGGTAGGCCTCGTGGATGAGTTCGGTCGTTTGCAGAGTGTGGCCTCCCTGTTTGTTCAGGTACCGTCCGGCCATTTTGCGCAATTCGGCGTACACAAGCGGCATAAGCTCCTCCAGAGCTTTTTCGCTTCCGTCGCTCCATTCGGCAAGCAGCCGCGTGACCTGATGATTCTCGGTATCTCCCATTCGCTTGCACACGGTCAAAGCCCATTTGCGGGAACGATCCTGTTCTGACGCAGGGTCCCCGACCGGGCTCGGTCATGAGGCATTTTGTTAAGGTACCACTGATGAGTTTCAGTTCGTTGATTTTAAGGGATGAGCGAATTAATTGAAAGAAAAATGGATTCGTGCGCCGGTAGATCTTTCGGACCGAGTCGAACGACGACCGGGCTCCGATGAACGCGATATTTGCACACTGGAGCGCGGTTGACCCCACCGTCTGAAACCTGAAGCTTCACATTTCAAAGCCGCTCGTCACGCTCTTCTGCCGTTCGTCACAAAAGCGCATCAACGGCTGCGTGATCGATGTACGATCGCCCACATCGCGGACAACCGCACGAACATTGATCAGGAGGAGCATTCATCATGCAATTGTTTATCGTCGATCCATACCAGGTCTACAAGGTCATAGGAGCGCTGATCGCGTTTCTCGCGATATTCTTCACCTGCGGTTCCGCAGCGGCGGCGTACGGGCAGGGCGACGCTGAGAAAAAGGACCCTTCGGTGTTCACCGAGGCGGAAAGAACAAAGGCGCTCGGGAAGCTGAACGAGACCCGGACAAGGCTGGCCAACGAATTGAAAGGCCTGTCCGACAAGCAGCTCCTTTACCGGTCCGGACCCGACCGGTGGACGATCGCCCAGGTGGCGGAGCACATCATTATTGCCGAGCAGAGGATCTCGACCCTGATCGCTGAGAACATCGTGAAAGGGCCCGAGCACTCTTCGCCGGATGTTTTCCGCATGAACGACACCGCGATCCCGCTGGCGATCACCAACCGAAACCAGAAGTTCACCGCGCCGCCGACTGTACAGCCCGAAGGGAGGTGGAAGACCCGCGACGAACTGCTCTCGGAATGGGAAAAATCGAGAGCCAAGACGATCTCGTTCCTGAAAACGACGGATGTTAATCTCCGAACCCGATTCGCCGAGAACCCCGTGCTCGGTATGATCGACGCCTTCCAGTGGATCATCTTTCTGGACTCGCACGCTCGTAGGCATCTCGAGCAGATCGCGGAAGTGAAGGCGGAACCGGGGTATCCGACGAACTAGGGGCAGGATTCATACGGGCCCTATGTAGGCGATCCGCCTGCACGAGGCGCCGTTGGCGGAGGGAAGATTTTGAACGGTCAGCACTGTTCTTTCCGCCTTCGGCGCCTCTTCTCTTGTATCGGAAACCAAAACCCTTCCGCGATCGGCGATTTGCTGATAGATTGTGACACCTGATGCTGAAAGGACTCAAAGCGCACGAGCCCGGATTTCTGCGGTGGAAACTGCTGATCTTCTGGGCGTTGCTCAGTTTCGTTGGGCTCCTGCTCACGATCTCGCTATACGCCGGAAGTTACGCCGTCGGCGAGCCGGCGACCTTCGTGCAGGCGCTGAACTCGCAAATGGTCCGGTTCCAGGTCTGGGCGGCGTTCGCTGTTCTGATCGTCGGCGTGGACCTTACCTACAGGCGCCTTTTCCGCTCCTGGCTTTTCCGCTTTCCTGTTCACCTGGTTACCGCGCTGGTCTGGTCAGCGGCTACTGCGGCTGTGACGGTAGTGTTTATGTGGCTTTTCGAGGGACTCACGAGCTCGCAGCCCGACGGGCTCGGCGCGATCGCGGCCGCAACCGGCGTGGGGAGCGTGGTAACCGGCGTGATCGGATACAAGATAATCCTGACGACGAATTACGCGCTGGATTTCAACAAGCAGTTCAACGACGAGCGGCACAGGAACGAAAAGCTGGAAAAGCAGCTGGCGCAGGCGCAGCTTCAGGCGTTGAAGATGCAGCTTCAGCCGCATTTTCTTTTCAACACGCTGAACTCGCTTTCGAGCCTCGCGCTGGAGGATCCCAGGCAAACCGTGCACATGATCACAAGGCTCGGGGACTTTCTGAGGATGACCGTCGATTCAAACGGCACGCAGACGGTCTCGCTGGAGCAGGAGCTGGAGTTTCTGAAGAACTACCTGGAGATCGAGAAAGTGCGTTTCCGGGACCGGCTCGAGCCAGTGTTCGAGATCGATCCCGAGACGCTCGGAGCCGAGGTCCCGAACCTGCTTCTTCAGCCTGCGGTCGAGAACGCGATCAAACACGGGGTTTCGAAGAGTATGAGCGCGGGGAAGATCTCGATCGCCGCGAGGCAAGAGGACGAGCGACTCGTGCTGGAGATTGAGAACGACGGTCCTGCTCCGAACGGGAAGGCCGAAGCCGCGGTAAAGGAAGGCGTCGGGATCGCAAACACCCGCGAGCGGCTTAGGCAGATATACGGCGAGGACTTCGGGCTGGATTTCGAGCTCCTTCCCGCCGGTGGAGGAAGACTAATGATCTCAGTGCCCTTCAGACCGAACGGAACCGAAGGATGATCAGTGAGTTTCTTTTCTGCGGTTCTTTGCGAATTTGCGACTAAGCGGTAGACGCGGGGAAATTCGATCGGGACGCCTTATTGAACTCGGCTGAAGATATTCTCGCAAAGACGCGAAGGCGCAAAGGACCGCAAAGAAAGATCGAAAGCGCAAGCTGGAGAGTCAGATTCGCCGCAAGAAAGACAAACCGAAGAAACGTCGCAGAATAATCGACTCAGGAACGAGTCAGTAGTAAGCCACCGTTTCATCTGTGTTAATCGCTTGAATCCGTGGCTAAAAATTCTGGTTATGTTCAAAGCACTTATAGTCGATGACGAGCCCCCGGCGCGCGAGATCATCCGCCGGATGCTCGAAGAGGACGACGAGATAGAGATCGCTGGCGAATGTTCGAACGGCGCCGAAGCCATCGAGGCGATCGCGGAGACAGGCCCCGACCTTATGTTCCTCGACATACAGATGCCTGAGGTCGACGGATTCGAACTGCTCGAGGCGTGCGGCGAGGAAAAGATGCCGGCCGTGATCTTCGTGACGGCTTTCAACCGGTACGCCGTTAAGGCATTCGAGGTCTCGGCGGTCGATTACTTGTTGAAACCGTTCGATCACGAGCGAATGGCGATGGCGCTCGAGCGGGCAAAATCGAATCTGCGCGAACGCTCGGACGCGGAAAGAAGCGAACAGGTGCTCGATCTCCTGAACCGCCTGACGGGCGGCCGCGAACGGTTAAGGCGGTTCGTGATCAAGAACAACGGGCGGATATTGCTGGTTCCGGCAGAGGACGTGGACTGGATCGAATCGGACGGGAACTACCTGATCCTGCACTGCGGTAACGACCGGCACCTGATCCGCGAGACATTGAAGAGTATGGAGGAGAGGCTCGATCCGGAGACGTTCTTCCGGATACACCGCTCGACGATCGTGAACATCGACTCGGTGAAGGAGCTTCAGAAGCACTTCAACGACGAGCACGTGGTGCTGATGAGATCGGGCAAGGAGCTTATCCTTAGCCGGCGGTACAGGGGAAAGCTGGGGGAAAAACTCGGCGCCTCTATTTAGAGAGATCTAACCGCAGAGAAGAATTTTGAACCGCAGAGCACGCAGAGAGCGCAGAGGGTTTTTGGGCCTTTTTCCATAATGACAATGTCGCAAGGTCCAGTTCGGACTTACATCTTATGAAAAAGCGCCGGACCTGGTCGCTTGCTAGGAGGAAAAGGACCCCGTCTGAATTCGCTAAAATGAATCTCTCTGCGCTGTCTGCGTGCTCTGCGGTTAATTCCCGTGCTCCCCGAATTTTGACCGGATCTTCACCGCCCGTTCGAGCCCGTCGACGTTCTCCAGGATCTTCCTCCTCAGGTCAGCGTCCAGCTTCGGATTCGTTTCCAAAAAACGGTTCACGATCTTCAGAGCCTCCTCGCTCTTCTGTCCGCCTATGAACGAACCGAGCCAGTTGTTCACGAAGAAGATCTTGCGGTCACGTTTCAAGTTCGGAAGTTCAGCGAGAGCCTTGTCGAGATAGGGCAGGGTGAGTTCCGAATGCGAAGGCGAGTTCCAGACGCCCGACGCTTCCTCGATCCAGCTTTCGGATATCTCCTTGTTCCCGGTGAAATCCTTCCAGTACTTCGCCTTGTTCTCTTTCGTCGCGATCCCGGCCTTCGCCGCGTATGCCCAGCGGAGCGCCGCGTCGTCTTTCTCGGTCTTTTCGAGCTCGGCAAGGAACCTCGCTCCGTCCGGATCGCCGATGATGATCAGGCGTGTTGCGATGTCGAAGCGGTCTTTCGGGCGGATGGGGAACGGAGGCTCTTCCCGAGTGCTGAGGACTGAGGACTGAGGACTGAGATCCTCTTCCAGCCGAACAATTGATTCTACTTCAATGCGACCACCCTCAGTCCTCAGTCCTTTCCTCTCAGTCCTGCCATTGTCTCCCGTCTCCGGTCTCCTGTCTCCTTGCCTATATAGCTCCTTCAACACCTCCCTGGCCTTTTCTCCCTTCGCGACTCCCAGCAACGCCCGGAAATACGTGATCCTCTGCCCGACGGTCGGTGCGGTGTACATCTTGTCGACAAGAAGCGCCTCGAGCTTCGGCGCGACCTCGTCCTGCTGTTTCTCCGAAACGTAATAGGTAAATGCGTACGCCGTCCTGCCGAGTATTGAAGAGATCGTCGTCTCGTCCTTCTCGATGTCGATGTTGGCGATCGCTAAATTTATGTAATCGAGCGGGGCGAGCTCGGCGAACCGGACCGAATCCCAGAGCGAGCCCCACATCTGAGCGCGGAGAAACTCGTCCTTTTCGTCGCGTATGTTCTTCAGGATGTAGTTCCGGCTCTTCTCATCGAGAAGGAATATGCCGTAACCGTAGTCGCGGTAGTTGGGGAATATCAGAATGGTGTTGCGCTCGTTTAACTTCGGTGGCTCGGACGAGTAATCGTCCTTCTTCTTGTCTTCGCTCTCTTCGTCAAGAGGAAAGACAGACTCCCTATGTCTTGTGATCGAGTTGGATTCAAGGTCAGGCAACCTCGCATATTTTCTGTACCCAATCGGAATTCTTTCGATTCTCGATTCACCATTCTCAAATACTCTGAGAACTTGAATATCCTGAAGCCAGTTGTAGTTAGCTTCGGGCAATATCGGCTCTTGAAGCATGTAGTCATTGAGAACAGTATGTCCTCCATGGGCTCCGCATGAACGAGTAAATCCTGGGAGGTCAGCAATGGGATTCGGGTCGCTCATCAAACAGTCTGACGGGCGATAAACGGCGGTTCCGGGCTTCGAAACCCAGAACCATGCCCACTCACTTCTCACGTGCCACCTGGTGAAATCAATCAGCGCTTGCTTGTCGGAATCACTTAGCTTCTTGAAGAATTCTCGCTCAGACTCCTTTCTCACCCGTAAGTAGGCGATTTCGTCCACTAGATCATGCCAGGTTGCGTTTCCGAATTCATGGCTATTCAGAAATTGACGTACTGCCTCCCTGAAAATCTCTTCGCCCCAAAAGAACTCAGCTTGCTTTAAGAACGATGGGGCCTTCTGATACACGATATTTCCGTAAGCAGATTTTGCCGCGCTTAAGTTCGGGAGTTCTTGATGGATTGGAGTAGTCCCGCGTGTAACGTCTGTTTCGTACGCGGCGCTCTTAGTCCGCTGGTAGAAGACCTTCCACGGGTCGTATTCGGGAAGGACCTTCTCCATCGTCTTGTAGGCCATGAATGTGGCGAATCCTTCCTTCAGCCACAGGTCGTCGAACCACTTCATCGTGACGGTGTCGCCGAACCACTGGTGCGCCGCCTCGTGGAAGATGACCGAAGCGCGCGAGATGAAGTTGTTCGCGGTCGGCTCGGTCGGGAAGATAACGGACGTTTCGCGCAGGAACGTCGCGCCCGCGTGCTCCATCCCTCCGAACGGGAATTCCGGGATAAGGACGACGTCGTATTTCGGAAACGGGAACGGGTAATCGAAATAATCCTCGAGATACTCGATCGCCTCGCGGTTGAGGCGGAAGACCTCGTCGGCGGGAGTGAGCTGTGAGCGGTCAGCAGTAAGCTGATCGTTTAGCCCACGCACTTGTGCGTGGGACCCGGGAGCGCTTGGACCGCGGGCGTCCCCGCCCGCATCCGCCGCCTGCGGCGGCAGGAGTTTGTGCGCCTGCGATTTCCGGACGAAAATCCGGATCGGAACGCGGTCGGAGGGCCCGTCGCTACCGCTCCGGGTACTGATTTTTGGACCGCGGGCGTCCCCGCCCGCATCTGTGTTCCCGACTGGAGCGCGGGCGTCACGGCCCGCATCCGCCGCCTGCGGCGGCAGGAGTTTGTGCGCCTGCGATTTCCGGACGAAAATCCTGATCGGAACGCGGTCGGAGGGCCCGTCGCTACCGCTCCGGGTACTGATTTTTGGACCGCGGGCGTCCCCGCCCGCATTTGTGTCGCCGCCTGGACCGCGGGCGTCCTCGCCCGCATCCATGTCGCAGCTAAAGCGGCTCAGGATCATTTTTCCGTCCGTACCCCGCACTGCGCCTTCGGCTTGTGCGGGGCTACCATCCGTCGCTCCTTCGGAGCGAAGAAGCGCCCGGTTCCCAATATTCGAATCGTATGGCTTAAGGTCTCCGGTCTTCGGGCTTCGGTTTTCGGTCTCCGTTATCTCCTCGAACGGTCCCGCCGCGAAGGCGAAGACATAAGTACTGATCGGCTTGGTTTCTTCAAATCGATAGTACGGTGGACACCCATCAGAGGCTTCAACCAATTTAGGTTTGTCGTTCTCCTTTTTTGGTGCTCTCTCGCCGTCAATCGTGGTCTCTTCGTGTATTCGATCTGGAACCATGTCGATCGTACATGCAGTGATCAAAACCTCCCCATCTTTGGCATTCGTCACAACTTCCCAACCCTCTGGGAAACTACCCGACAATTCGAACCTCGCCTTTAGATCCGGCTGGTCGAAGACCGGGAATGCGGTGCTCGCGTCCGAAGGGACAAACAACGAGTAGATATATTCCGAGCCGTCTTCTTTATCTACATAACGAGTGATCGCGCTGCCGGATGTGAGTATCGGAGATTCGAACTCCAGCTCGATCCGGTTCTTCCCTTCCACGACACCCTTCCGGAAGACCAGGTGCTCGTTGACCTCCTCGTACTCGGCGGCGTTGCCGTTTATCTTCACGTTGAAGACCCGCGAGAGCTTCTCGTGGCCGGAGATGCGGCGCCAGTCGAGGACGATCGGGATCGCCGCCTGCGGCGGAGTACTGAGAGATGAGTACTGAGTTCTGAGAGAAGAGGGCCCAGTGATTGGGGAGTCGCCTCGGTCTCCTGTCTCCCGTTTCCCGTCTCCTTCCTCAGTCCTCAGTCCTTTCTTCTCAGTCCTGACGGTCACCTCCACCGCCAGCTTCCCCTTCAGCGTGGGAGCCATCTTCTCCAGTGTCAGGTCCAGCTCGTAACGTATGTCCGAGTAATGCTCGGCGCGCCATTTTGCGAGCTCGAGCGGGACGCCCGGCTCGATCGGCGGGACTTGTGCGTAAGCGGTCATGGCGAAAAAGAAGAGGGCGAAGATTCCCAAGAGTATTTTCATTTCAAAATCTTGAGGGAGAGTGCAATTTCTATTCGGCGCAAATCTCTTCGCACGAAGGTCCAACCACGAAGGTCACTGAGGTTTTCACAAAGAGCACGAAGAGAACAAATACCTTCACAAAGCCTGATGTCTTGTGTTGGACATTCTACCGCAAAGAACAGTATTCGTTGATCAGGTCTCAATTGCCGGATCGTCAACCGTGAAAATAAAGGCTTCACCCTTTGTGTTCTTCGTGAAATCCTCTGTGTTCTCTGTGGTTGATTCTTCTCAAACAAGACAGACACGCAAACAAAAAAGACGCTTCCGTAAGGAAACGTCTCGATCGAAACAAGTTGTATCGTGCCAAAGCTTAGGTGTCAGCACGGGCAACTGTAAGGGCTGAGCGATGTCTTACATTGATACTTGATCATTGAGACCTGATACCTGACTGTAGCCCTCCCTAATGATCGGGCTTCGGACACGATCTCAATCCTCCTCTCGCTTCGCTCGTGTGCAGCGCGAGCGCTGCTCTAAACGGGCGCGGGTCGGGTCACTCTCATCTCTCAGTACTCATCTCTCAGTACTCAGCACTCATCTCTCAGTACTCCCGTTGGTCCCGCCCCTACAACTAAAGATTGAAATTGAAACTGATGAATCCCGTAGCCTTGACCGGCTGGCCATCGCGTGTGAACGGACGGAACTTCCATTTCCGAACCGCGTCTTCCGCAGCGCGCGTAAGCATCGGAGGCCCGTCAGCGTCGTTGACCTCCGCCACCGAGCCGTCCTCGTCGACGATTATATTCACCGTCACGACACCCGTGAGGCGCATCGTCCTCGCCTGGCGCGGATAGATAGGGCTGACGCGGCGCGTCGCGTATCCGATCAGAGATCCGATCGGCAGCGGTCCGCTCGGTTCCTCCACAGAACTGTCCTTCTCCGTAACATCGTCCGCGGTAAGCGCGCTCTTCACATTCGGCTGGTCTTCCGGATCCGCCTGACGGTCTTCGTCACGCTTTGCGGACCCTATAACTCGTACCGGCCTGTCGTTCGGATCGAGGTCCTTGTCGATCTTCGCAGTTTCAGGGTCCTTCTTCACTTCTTCAGGCTTCTTCGCGACAGTGTTCGCGACCGGCCTCTTCACTTCTTCTTCGGCAGCACGTTCCAGCGGGATCGGGATCGTCTTCCTTTCCGGCTTCTTCTCCGCGACCGTGTCGGCGGCGGGGATCGCAGCAGGGGGCTGCTCCGCGGGCCTCTCGTCCTCTTCGATCACCGCGAGATCGTCGTTCTCGATCTTTGAAGAAGCAACGTCAGCTTCCCTGTCATCGACCGGCGGAGGATTCGTAGCGCTGAGTATCACGCTCCTCGACGCGACCATCTGCTCGCGCGCGTCCGCAAGCTTGTCTTTCCACTGCTTGGCGTCGTATGCGTCCCGCGCAAGCGCTCCGCGGGCGGAACTCGATTCTTCGAGAAGCGCGGAAGCGTTCGACTGCAGGTCCTTATCGGCGGTCATCGTCTTCGAATGTTCGATGACCATCTCAAGCGTCTCGCGCATTCCCTGGATGTCGGCGATCGCAACGGTCGGCAGATTTCGGTCGTTGATGTTCAGACCGAGGGATCTGTACCTCTCGGACTGCGATCTCGCGCTGTTCACAACCTGTCCCGCGACGGCAAGATAATCGAACGATGCTTCCGATCCCTTCGAATCCTGCGACTCCTTCAAAAGCGACTTCGCCTTCGGGTAATCCGAAAGCTCGAGATACGCGTGCATCAGCAGGACGTTCACGACGCGATTCACGGCCGGCTCCGTGTTCTCACGCTTGATGTTCTCAAGCTCGTAGATCGCCGCCGCGAAATTGCGGACCGCCAGCAATGCCTTCGACTTCGAGATGCGCTCGCGCATTACCTCGGCGGACGTAGGCGCCTTCTCGATCGCCGCCCTGGCGATCGTCACATCCGGCGGAGTGTTGTCCTGGGAAAAGGTCTGAAAAGAAAGGCTGAGTATGAATGCAAAAATAAAGACCGGCAATACGGTTCTCTGGGACATTATCCGTTTCTCCTGCTAGCTGCTCCGAGATTCTGTTCTTGGTGAAGTATCTTCAGGACTACGCTTCAAAACGTGATTCCCTTCGAGTTACAAAAAACTAAACCATTATGCTTTGTAACCTTTGATCAGGCAAGGGCCGATAATCACTGGTTATCGCTGCCATCAGGTCTGCTTAATCCTTCAGGCTCTCGATGATCTTCTTCGAAAGCGCGTTCGCATCCCTCTTCACGGCCGCCTCGTCAAGGGTCAGAAGCCTGCGGTCGAGCATCACGATCCGGCCGTTGATGATGACGGTCTCGACGTCCGAGGATTTAGTAGCGTAAACGAGGTGCGAATAGATATTGTAAAGCGGCGTCTGATGAAGGGAGCCAAGCCCCACGATCACGATGTCCGCGGCTTTTCCCTCTTCCAGCGAGCCCGTCCGGTTCGCGATGTGAAGAGCCCGCGCACCGCCGATCGTGGCCATCATAAACGCCTGCTGCGCGGAAACGACCTTCGGATCTCCGGAGAAGACCTTGTGCAGCTTCGCCGCCGTGTCCATCTCTTCCCACAGGCTAAGATCGTTGTTCGAAGCCGGTCCGTCGGTCCCCAGACCGACGTTCAACGACTTCGCGAGCATCGAGGGCACCGGCGCGACTCCCGCGGCGAGCTTCATATTCGACTGCGGATTATGGGCGATCCCGACTCCGGCCTTCTTCAGAATGTCGAGTTCGGCATCGTTCGCCTTGATCACGTGCGCCGCAATGGTCGGTCCGCCGAGAAGGCCGATCTTCGAAACGTACTCGACTGGCCTCATATTCTTGTTCTCCCGTACGAAATCGACCTCGGACTGCGCCTCGGCGAGATGGATGACCAGCGGGACCCCGTGCTTGTCGGCGAGCTCGCGCGTCGCCTTCAGATGTTCTTCCGAAACGGTGTAAGGTGCGTGAGGAGCGATCGCCGGCACGATCAGATCGTGGCCCTTCCATTTCTTCGCGAAGCGATCGGCGTAGGTCATCGCGTCAGCCCAGGTCTTATTGTCCGGCGCCGGAAAATCGATCAGCGTCTCGCCAAGCACTCCCCGGACACCGGCCTTCGCCGTCTCTTCGGCGATGACGTCCTCGAAGTAATACATATCGCAGTACGTGGTCGTACCGCCGCGGATCAGCTCGGCTAGTCCGAGCCGAGTGCCGATCCGCACCATCTCTTCGTTGACGTTCTTCGCCTCCGCCGGAAAGATGTACTTCGTCAGCCACTCCTGAAGGTCCAGGTCGTCCGCGACGCCCCGGAAAACCGTCATAGGTATGTGCGTGTGGGTGTTGATCAGGCCCGGGATGATGACCTTGCCTGTGGCGTCGATCTTGTTCGAACTTACGTAGGCCGCGCGCACTGCCTTCTGCGTGTCGACATAGACGATCCTCCCTTTGTCGACGGCGATTCCGCCATCCTCGATCACGCGCATCCCGCCGTCCATCGTGACGACCGTACCGCCGAGGATCATCGTGTCTACGGCGTGCGGTTGAGCCGACACCAGGGAAACAGAGGCGAACAAGATCGCCGCCGAAAGTAGTGATCTAAGGACAAACATATTTTTAAGATTAACGCCCCTATGCCAGGAAGCGCTTGTCGAAGGCCTCCGGCAGGAGGTCTTTCATTTCGAAGGTTTCGCGCAAGCCCTCAAGATTCGCGAGGGTGACCTTTACGTTGCCGCACATCTCCCAGATCACCTGCCTGCAGGCTCCGCAGGGCGGGGTCAGGCTGGCGGCGCCGGTCACGACGGCGATCGATTCGAAATCAAATACGCCATCAGAGACCGCCTTGAAGATCGCGACCCGTTCGGCGCACATCGTCAGGCCGTAGGTCGCGGATTCGACGTTGCATCCGGTGAAGATCTCGCCGTCCTTCGAGAGCAGTGCGGCTCCGACGCGGAATCCGGAGAACGGCGCGAACGCGTTCTCGCGTACGGCCCGGGCGGCGGAGATCAGTTCTTCGGAGTTGACGGTCATTGGTGTTTAGGACCTGGACACGAGGTACCGCGAACTTCAGTTTGCGCCGCGCGAATGCGCGGAACAACGTTGAAAAGCGACAGGCTGAAGCCTATCGTACCTCCGGCTCCTGTCTAAGTTTCTCCCTTATCAGCCCGCACAGGAGCTCGATCGTGATCCCGATCTGCGTTCCTTCCGGAATGATGATGTCCGCCTGGCGCTTCGAAGGCTCGACGAACTCGTAATGCATAGGCCGGATCGTCTTCTCGTACTGTTCGAGCGTCTGCTTCAGCGTCCTTCCCCGCTCGTCCATATCGCGCCGTATTCTTCGAACGAGACGTATGTCGTCCGGCGTATCCACGAACACCTTCAGATCGAGAAACTCAAGAAGCTTCGGTTCGCTGAAGATCAGGATGCCCTCGACGATCGTCACGGTCCTCGGCGATAGCTTGTCCGATTCCGGAAGCCGCGTGTGGGTAGTGAAGTCGTACCTGGGGATCTCGACCGGGTATCCGTCGATCAGCCGTTTCAGGTGGTTGATCAGAAGATCGTTGTCGACGGCGTCGGGGTGGTCGAAGTTCGCCTGCCGACGCTCGTCGAGCGGCATGTCGGCGAGGTTCCTGTAATAGGAGTCCTGCTCGATCAGGTTGACGTTCTCCGCCCCGACCGATTCAACGATCTTGTTCGCGATCGTGGTCTTGCCCGATCCCGTTCCTCCGCAGATTCCTATTATCATCCCTGGCCCGCGCCCGCCGTGGTTGCGTCCCCCTCGTCCGCCGCTTTCTCTTCGCCGAGCCGCTTGATTATCCTTTTCAGGAGCTTCTGGAAAACCCTGGCGGCCTTATCTCCGGCCTCCATCACCTCGGTATGATCGATCTCTTCACCGGTGATACCTGCCGCGAGATTGCTTATGCACGAGATCCCGAGCACGCGCATTCCCATGTGCCTCGCCGTGATCGCCTCCGGAACTGTGCTCATTCCGACGGCCGTTGCCCCTAGCTGTCGGTACATCCGTATCTCGGCCGGTGTTTCATAGTTCGGGCCCGAAAGCGCGCAGTAGACACCCCTTCGAAGCAGCGTCTTGACCTTCTTGGTCTTTCCTTTCTTATAGCGCCTTTCCGCGATCCCGTTGGCTTCCTGTTTCGCGATCCTCTGAAGCTCGATGTCGTAAACGTGCGTCATGTCGGGGAACCTGGGCCCGAACCGCTCGTCGTTCTCGCCGCGGAGCGGGCTGACGCCCATAAGGTTTATGTGGTCCCGGATCAGCATCAGCCGTCCGCGCTTGAAGGTCGTAAGCACGCTCCCCGCCGCGTTGGTCAGAATCACGGTCTCCACTCCGAGCACGCCGAAAACGCGCATCGGAAGAACGACGTCCTTTATGTCGTAGCCCTCGTAGTAATGGAAACGGCCCTGCTGGATGGCGACCGACACGTTTCCGATCTTGCCCAGGACAAGCCGGCCCGCGTGTCCCTCGACGGTCGAGACCGGGAAGTGCGGGATCTCGTCGTAAGGGATCTTCACCGCGTCCTCCACGAGTTCCGCGAACGCGCCGAGCCCGGAACCGAGCACGAGCGCGACGTCGATATCGTGCGGATACTTCTTCTTTATGTATTCGGCTGCTTCAGATGCGCGTTCGTATTGCATAGAACCATCTCCGGCTGTCGATACGTCACTTTTCCTTTCGGTACGGGATGCCGAGCGCTTTCGGCGCGCGCGACAGCCCTATGAATCCCGCGAGCACTATTATCGTAAGCACGTACGGGATGATCTCTATGAACTGCACCGGAATGCTTTCACCGCCCGGGAGCTTCGCCCAAGGCGCTCCCTGAAGCTGGATCGCGAGCGCCTCCGTGAACCCGAAGAACAAACAGGCGACAAGGACGTGGAACGGCCTCCACTTGGCGAGGATCAAAGCGGCCAGCGCGATAAAGCCCTTGCCCGCGCTCATTCCCTTTGTAAAAAAGGACGACTGCCCGATCGAGAGATACGCGCCTCCGGCGGCGGCAAAAACACCGCTGAGAATCACTCCCAGATACCTCATCCGGAGCACTTTCACGCCTGCGGCATCCGCCGCTTCGGGATTCTCGCCGACGGCACGGATCCTGAGCCCGAACGGGGTCTTGTAAAGCACGTACCAGGCTACCGGGACAAGAGCAAACGCCAGAACCGAGGCGACGTTAAGGCGGGCGAACTCCGGAAGCAGATACTCCTTCGCGATCTGCTCGGTCGATCCGGCGGCGTCGTAGATCGCTCCCGAAAGCAGCGCCGGAACGCCGAGCATAAGGATGTTGATCCCGAATCCGGCGACGACCTGGTCGGCCTCGAACTTGATCACGGCCACCGCGAAGATCGACGCCAGGAGCGCACCCGCAACAAGCGCCGTCAGGAACCCTACGTAGGGATTGCTCAGCTCGTAGGTCACCACCGCCGCGGTGAATGCGCCTCCGAGCATAAGACCTTCAAGCGCGATATTGATCACACCGGACCGCTCGGAGAACATTCCCCCGAGCGCGGCGAAGATCATCGGCGTCCCAAGCCGGATCGCCGAAAAGATCAGTATCGTGAATGTGACAAATACTTCGTCCATTTATCCCGCTACTTCGAGAACTTCTGCATCGAGGCGACAAACAGGATGATGATCGCCTGCAGGACCTCCACAAGGTCCTTGGAAACGTGCTCCGTAAACGCGTCCACGAAGATCCCTCCGCGGAGCAGCATCCCAAAAAATATCGCCGCGAGAAGGACCCCGAACGGATGGTTGCGCCCGAGGAGCGCGACGGCGATCCCCCAGAATCCCCATTCCGCGGAGAATCCGTGATAGTAGTTGTGCCTGAATCCGAGCACCTCGCCGACCGCGACCATCCCGGCAAGCGCGCCTGAGATGGTCATCGCGACGATGATCTGTTTCTTCGGAGAGATTCCTCCGTACTCCGCCGCCGAAGGGTTCTCGCCGACCGCCCTCAGCTCGTATCCCCATTTCGTCTTCCACAAGAAGACGTACATCGCTAAGCACATAAGGATCGCGAGCAGGAAAGCCACGTTGAGGGGAACGTCCGAAGGGACGAACGGCAGGAACGTGTGAAGCTGGGGTATCGTGGCGGCGTCGCCGATCGGTGCGGTCTGGAGTATAGGGTCGCCCGGGATCTTGTAGTAGTACTGAGTGAAATAACTGACCAGCCCGATCGCGATGAAGTTGAGCATGATCGTGTTGATCACCTCGTGCGATCCGAATTTGGCTTTCAGAAATCCGGGTATGAAACCCCAGAATCCTCCGACGATGACGGCAGCGGCGATACACATCGGCACAAGGATCAGGGCAGGAAGAAATACCTCGTATTCACCGATAGCGAATATCGGTCCGCCGAACTTGATCCCGACCCAGGCGGCCGCAAATGCGGCGACGTAGAGCTGGCCTTCGGCGCCTATGTTCAGAAGCCCGCATCGAAAAGCGATCGCGACTGCGAGTCCGGTGAAGATCAGAGGCGTCGCGTAGTGAAGCGTTTCGAAGATACCCTTTCGCGAGATGAAGGAATTTTCGACGAGAAGCCGGAACGTGGTGAACGGATCGTCACCGATGAGAAATATGATCACGCCGCCGATGACAAACGCCGCCGCGACGGCGATCAAAGGGTACAGTGCTTCGCGAAGGATCTTCATTCCCTGGAAGAGGACAAGGTCTCAACGCCGGTTCCGGTCCGGCGAACCGCTCTGATTCTCTGAATTTATCGGATTGGTGCGCTGTAAATATAACCCCATTAACGACTTTATGCCACCCCGAACCTCGAAAAAAACCTTCGAAAAAGTCTAAGAATTTAGGCTAAACCATACTTGACAACTCCACACTCAGGTTTTATTATGCACAAAGACTAAGCAATTAGTTCTTTTCGTCGAAAAACCTAAAGAAATTTTTTAGGAGGAGAATTAGAATGAGTATCATTAAGTACGACCCGTTTCGCGAATTGAGAAGCCTTCAGGACGAGATGAACCGTTTGTTTATGACGAACGTTCCTCGCAGCGTCGCCCAGGAAGACCTGGCGAGCGGAGGATGGTCGCCGAGCGTGGATATTTACGAGAGCGAGAACGAGATCATCCTCGAAGCAGAGCTTCCGGGAATGAAGCGCGATGATTTTGAGGTCTCCATCGAGAACAACGTGATCACCCTGAAGGGCAAGCGCGAGTTCGAGAAGAAGGAAGAAGGCGACAATTACCACCGCGTCGAGCGCTCTTACGGCGCATTCACGAGGTCGTTCAGCCTTCCGAGAACGGTTTCCGCAGAGAACACGACGGCGGACTTCCGCAACGGCGTTCTCAAGGTGACCCTTCCCAAGAGAGAAGAGGCGAAGGCCCGACGGATCGAGGTTGCCGGTGAAGGCGAAGATGCGAAGGCGATCGACACGGAGATCAAATCCGATACTGCCAATGCCTAAGGGCGAGGCCGCATCGGTGAACGCCGCGGGCTTGCGCGCGGCGGTATAGGTTTATTCCAAGGAAGGGCAGGCTTTCGTCCTGCCCTTCTTTTTCGAGAACACGATGAGATTCGACAGATTCACAATCCGCGGCCAGGAGGCCGTCCAGCAGGCGATCGGCGTTGCCGAGCGCAATGAGAACCAGCAGGTCGAACCCGAGCACCTGCTCGTCTCGATGCTCGAACAGCAGGAAGGCGTGGTCAAACCTATCCTCGGGAAGATCGGCGCGAAGCCGGAGAACATCGTCCCCGAGCTTCAGGGCGCGATCAATTCCCTTCCCAAGGTCAAAGGCGGCCAGCAGTATTTCAGCACCCGCGTCAACGCGATCTTTCAGGACGCCCAGAAAGAGGCGGAGTCGATGCAGGACGAGTACGTATCGACCGAGCATCTGCTGATGGTCATCGCCGGCGAAAAGGAAGGCGATGCCGCGCGAATCCTGAAAGCTAACGGGGTCTCGAAGGAAGACGTCAGGAAGGTCGTCGAAGAGATGCGCGGCGGATCGAGGATCACGGACCAGAACGCTGAAGAGAACTTCCAGGCGCTCGAGAAATACGCTCAGGACCTTACCGAACTTGCGCGAAAAGGCAAGCTCGACCCGGTCATAGGCCGCGACGACGAGATCCGCCGCACGATACAGATCCTCTCCAGGCGCCGAAAGAACAATCCCGTCCTGATCGGCGAGCCCGGCGTCGGCAAGACCGCGATCGTCGAGGGACTCGCGCAGAGAATAGTCTCTGGCGACATCCCGGAAACGCTCAAGAACAAGAAGCTTGTCGCGCTGGACCTCGGAGCGATGCTCGCCGGGGCGAAGTACAGGGGCGAATTCGAAGACCGCCTTAAGGCCGTGCTGAAGGAGATCGAGCGCTCCGACGGGCAGATCATTCTCTTCATCGACGAGCTGCACACGCTTGTCGGCGCCGGCGCTTCCGAAGGCGCCATCGACGCGTCGAACATGCTCAAGCCCGCACTGGCGCGCGGCACACTGAAGGCCGTCGGGGCGACGACCCTCAACGAGTATCAGAAATACATCGAGAAGGACGCCGCGCTCGAACGCAGATTCCAGCAGGTTTACATTTCCGAACCGAGCGTCGAGGACACGATCTCGATACTTCGCGGGCTGAAGGAAAAGTACGAGGTTCATCACGGCGTGCGGATCAAGGATTCGGCGATAATCGCCGCCGCGAACCTCTCGCACCGTTACATCGCCGACAGGTTCCTTCCGGACAAGGCGATCGACCTGATCGACGAGGCGGCGTCCCAGCTTCGCATCGAGATAGATTCACTCCCGCAGGAGATCGACGAACTCGAACGCGAGATACTCCAGCTCGAGATCGAGAAGCAGGCGCTCGGCCGCGAGGAAGACAAGGCCTCGAAGGAACACCTCTCCGACATCGAGCGAAGGATCGCCGATCTGCAGGAGGAATCTTCCGCGATGAAGGCGAAATGGAAGTCCGAGAAGGCAGAGATCGAGAAGATGCGCGCCGCGAAGACGGAACTCGAGCAGGCGAAGCTCGAGCTCGAACAATCGCGCCAGAAGGGCGACCTGAACCGCGCCGCGGAGCTTCAGTACGGCCGGATTCCGGAGCTGGAGAAGCAGCTGGGCGAAGAGCAGGACAGGCTCGCCGAGCTCCAGGAAGACGGAGTGATGCTGAAGGAAGAAGTGACCGAGGAGGACATAGCCGAGATCGTCGCCAAATGGACCGGCATTCCGGTCTCGAAGATGCTCGAGGGCGAGATGCAGAAGCTCCTCAAGATGGAGGACAATCTCCGCCGGAGGGTGATCGGCCAGGACGAAGGGCTTCTCGCCGTCGCGAACGCGGTAAGACGCTCGCGCGCAGGGCTTCAGGACCCGAACCGCCCGATCGGCTCGTTCATTTTCCTCGGCCCGACCGGCGTCGGAAAGACTGAGACCGCTCGAGCACTCGCGGAATTCCTTTTCGACGACGAGCGCGCGCTCCTGAGGCTCGACATGTCGGAGTATATGGAGAAGCACGCGGTCGCAAGGATGATCGGCGCGCCTCCGGGTTACGTCGGCTACGAGGAAGGAGGCCAGCTGACCGAGGCCGTTCGCAGAAGGCCGTACTCGGTCGTCCTTTTCGACGAGATCGAGAAGGCGCATCCGGATGTCTTCAACATTCTTCTGCAGATCCTCGACGACGGCCGTTTGACCGACTCGAAGGGCAGGACGGTGGACTTCAAGAACACCGTGCTGATAATGACCTCGAACCTCGGCTCCCGCGAGATACAGCAGTCGGAACTGGTTGATACCCCTGTCAAGGATATGGTGATGGACGTGCTCCGAAGCCACTTCCGACCGGAGTTCCTGAACCGCATAGACGACATCGTCGTGTTCAGCCAGCTTTCGAAAGAACAGCTCGCGGACATCATCGACGTGCAGATAAGGCGTTTGCAGAAACTGCTCGCCGACAAGAACCTCTCGATCGTGCTTGAGGATTCCGCGAAGGCGCTGCTTATCGAGGAAGGCTACGATCCGAACTTCGGGGCAAGGCCTCTGAAGAGGGCGATCCAGACGATGATCCAGAACCCGCTGGCGGTGAAACTGCTTGAGGGAGCCATCCAGGGCGGCCAGACCGTGAGGGTCTCCGCCAAGGACGGCGAGATGGTTTTCACACCCGAGTCGGCGACCGCCGCAGCGTAAACCTCGTATGGGGTTCTGTGTATGGCGTGCCGCCGCGATAGTCTGTTATGCTTGTCGCGGCGTTCGCTATTTATTAATTTAAGGAAAAATTTCGATCAGAAAGTCATATGAACGGACAGGAATTCGAGGCGGAGAACCTCCCGGCGGAGGATCAGGCCGCTGAAGATGAGATCAGATTCAACGACAAGCGCCGGTTCAACGAGCAGGGCGAAAGAGTGAAAGTAGAGGTTAAAGACGGCGGAGACGAAGAGCGGGCGGAGAACCCGGAGCGGGCGAAATCGCCCGAACTCCTGAAGGTCGAGGCCGCGCTGAAGGAGACCGCGCTTCGCTGCGAGGCCGCGGAGACGAAATTGATCGAGGTCCAGAAGCGGTTCGAAGCGGAACGTGCGCGTCTTGAGGCCGAGACCGCCGAAATGCGCGAGCGGATGAAGAAGTCTCTCGAACAGCGCGCCGAAGCCGACCGCTTCAATTTCCTCACGACACTGCTTCCCGTGCTCGACAATCTCAATCTCGCGATCGAGGCGAGCGAAAGGGATTCTTCTTTCGAACACCTCCTCACCGGCGTGAAAGGAACCGAGCGCAGTTTCCGACAGGCGCTCGTGAACGTGGGCGTCGAGCCCGTCGCCTCTGTAGGCGAACTTTTTAATCCGGAGATCCACGAAGCGGTTGACCTGGTCGCCTGCGATCCGGAGGACGAAGGCAAGATATTAGCGGAGTATTCCGCCGGCTATACATTCAAGGGAAGGCTGCTGAGGCCCGCCAGAGTGCAGGTCGGGACGGTGGCAACGACGGGAACGGCGGCCGAATAAGGGTCTCTGCATCGATTCAGTTCTGCCTCTCTTTTTAAGAGCGAACGTCGATAAATGTTGAAAAGACTCGCCTCATTGGGCTAAAGTCGAGCCGCGGGCACCTTTCCTGGAGTCCGCGGCTTGGTTTTTTTACCGTGGCAGATCGATGGTCGTGAAATTAGGAAACTGGAGTTTGGGTATCGGTTCCGAAATGACGGAAATCGCCAGAAAACCGCTAGCTCTCGTAATTCTCGATGGCTGGGGCTATTCCCCTGTGCGCGAAGGGAACGCGATCGCCCTTGCCCATACTCCGAATTACGACCGCATTTGCGCGGAATTCCCCTCGACATTGCTGGCCGCCTCGGGAGAGAGAGTCGGGATGGCGAACGGCTCCGCGGGCGATTCGGAGATAGGCCATCTCGCGATCGGCACGGGGCGCCTTGTCAAAGGCATCGAGCATAAGGTTCTTGACGCGATCGACGACGGCTCTTTCTTCGAAAATCCCGTTTTGAACGCCGCCTACGATTCCGCGAACGCGCGCGGTTCCGCGATCCACCTGATCGGACTTGTTTCCGACGGCGGCGTGCATTCCACGCTCGATTCGCTTTTTGCGCTGCTTCGGCTGGCCAGAAAGAAGGGGATCACCGAGAACGTTTACATCCACGCGATCCTCGACGGCAAGGACGTTGCGCAGAGGACCGCTGACGTTTATATCGAGATGCTCGGCATCAAGCTCGCGGAGATCGGGATCGGTAAGGTCGCGACGCTCTGCGGACGGCATTACGCGATGGATTCTTCGCAGAACTGGGACCGGACCGTACGTGCGTTCACGATGCTGGTCCATTCGGAGGGCGAGCCTGCGAACGATCCCGTTGAGGCGATCCACGGTTCGTTCCTTAGGGGCATCTCCGATGAGTTCATCCAGCCTGTCATCATCGAGAACGGGAACGGCGCGCCGGTCGGGAAGATAAAGGACGGCGATTCCGTCGTCTTCTTTAACCACCGGCCGGAAGGGATGCGGCAGCTCGTAAGGGCGCTCGCGGTGTCCGACTTCGGTGAAGACAGTTTCGGAAAACCGAAGATAGCCGCGGTTTGCCTGACGGAATACGACGAGAACTTCGAGTTGCCGGTGGCGTTCGAGGATTCGGACCAGGCCGAAGGACTGGCGAAGATCTTCGCCGACAACGGGATCTACAACTGCAGGGTCTCGGAAGCGGAGAAATTCAGGTACGTGACCCAGTTCTTCAACGGAGGCACCGGAAGCAAGCATCCGTGCGAACAGAGGATCGCAGTGCCGACGCGTCCGGACCCCGCGCACGAAGCTCCTGAAATGGGATCGTTCAAGGTCACCGACCGGCTGCTTCGAGGTCTTGAAGAGGGCGACAACGAGGTGTTCGTCGTCAACCTGTCGGCCGCGGATATCGTCGCGCATTCCGGAAATCTGGAGAAAACGGTCGAAGCGGTTCAGTTCGTCGACACCTGCCTCGGCGGGATAGTCGGCAAGGTGCTGGAGGTAGGCGGATCGGCGATCGTCACCGCCGACCACGGAAATATCGAGCAGATGGTCGACCCCAGGACCGGCCGGCCTGATCCGCACCACACCTCGAACCCCGTTCCCTTTCACCTGATCACGTCCGATCCTTCCTCATATATTCTGCGCGACGGCGGCGCGCTTGAGGACATCGCTCCGACGTTGCTCGGTATCCTCGGGCTCGAGAAGCCTGAGGAGATGACCGGGCGCGACCTCAGACTCAGCTGAAGCGTTCAAGGTTCAAGATTCGCGGTTCAAAATTCCAGGTTCAAAGTTCAAAGAGAGGCCGAGAGCATGCGTATCGCCTATTCGCTCAAAGCTCGTCTCAGTCCGTTCGAGGCTCGTCTCAGTCCGTTCGACCTCGTCCCGTTCCGTTCGAGGCTCGTCTCAGTCCGTTCGAAGAGCGTCTCGATCCGTTTAGAGCAGCGCTTGCGCTGCAACAGTCGTGCGAAGCACGGCTCGGCTCCACGACGACATTACCCTTTGCTTCATTACCTTCTTGCTAGTCTTCGGCAACCTGCCGGAAGAAAAGACAAGCTGAACAGGATACTCTAGGATGGGCCGCTCCGGGTTCCTCTTTGCGGTCCTTTGCGGCTTGGCGTCTTCGCGGGAGATCTTGCCGTTGTTGGGCTGCCTCAAGTCAGCACATAAAGTCTCGTGAAAAAGAAAAGATAAGCCCAGATCGCGACAAGCCCCAAAGCCAGATAAGCCACGCGTCTAGGCAGGCCGGCCACACCAAGAACAAACGCCAATACCGCAGAAATTAGAGAGATCGTTAGGAGCGCCGCGGCCGGGTTTCCCGATTCAAAGTGCCACTTTACTTTCACGTAAACGACTATTATCAGTGAAACCATTGCAAGCGATAAGCTTAGCCACTTGGGTATTTCAATGTCGATGAATTCGTTGCGAATGGCCACGACCGAAATGTATCACTGGTTGGGATCTCGACTCCAGCAAGTTGGGGAAGTTTACTAAAGAGCGGGAGATCGAACACCGATACCCATTGGCCGTTGATCGTTGACCACTGACCACTGACGGTTGGACACCTTCGCCCCCTCCTTGCTACGCTTCATCTTTCATTTTTTCCACCCGAGGAATTCCTGCCAGATGATCGACGAACTCACGTTTGACAACACCGACGAAAGACGCAGAAGAAGACAGAACGGGACCGGCTGGATCGAAGTCATCGTCGGCTCGATGTTCTCCGGAAAGTCCGAAGAACTGATCCGGAGGCTGAACCGCGCAAAGATCGCCCGCCAGAAGGTT
The DNA here is from genome assembly GCA_024103495.1 of Aridibacter famidurans. Taxonomy (GTDB): domain Bacteria; phylum Acidobacteriota; class Blastocatellia; order Pyrinomonadales; family Pyrinomonadaceae; genus Aridibacter; species Aridibacter famidurans. The sequence goes on along the minus strand of JAGFIQ010000080.1, from coordinate 10,644 downwards.
CAGGTATTCAAACCGCACATCGACGACCGCTATTCCGTCGAGGAGATCGCGTCGCATTCCGGGATGACGCACATCTCCAAGCCCGTGATGACTGCCGACGAGCTCTTATCCCAGATCGACGACGATACTGAAGTGATAGGGATCGACGAGGGCCAGTTCTTCGATATGGAGGTCGTGGAAGCTGTCAACGATCTCGCCAATCGAGGGATCCGCGTGATCGTCGCGGGACTCGACCAGGACTACATGGGCAAACCGTTCGAGCCCATGCCCCAACTGCTCTCGATCGCCGAGTTCATCACGAAGACCCATGCGATCTGCGTGAAATGCGGGAACACCGCAAATTACTCACAGAGGACGTTCGAATCGGACGAGCGCGTAGAGGTCGGCGCCGCCGGACGCTACGAGGCCCGCTGCCGCGCGTGCTTCATCCCTCACGCGGACAAGCCGACCGCGCTTTAGTACTCCGGCAGCGGGAAAGAGACAGGATGGACAGGATAGAAAGGATTGTAACGGCGGAATTTGATCTGCAAGTGTCAGTAGCCCGCGCGTGAGCAAGGGCGAAGATCAGGACGGTGGGCAAGAATCTGAGACAGAAGAGTCTGCCGGTTTGGTGAAAGCGGGGCCCTCGGAGATGTGTATGTTTGGAGTTAAGAAGCTGTCGATGAAGGCTCCAAGCTGGGTTTCGAAAGCAATAAGTCGTTGGTAACCGCATGCCTAGGTATCAAAACGCGCTGAATTACATTCGAGATGTCTACGAGCGACTGGAAGCGATCAATGCAGAAGAATACTTTCTGCGCTCTAAGTTGGAAACGAAGCTTCTCATAGAAGAAGAACTTCCGCTCACAACGCTAATAAAGATCCTCATCCATCCAGGTAGAGATGTTCGGGTTTTGTACCTTGGCCCAAATCAAACATCTGACGCTCAGATAGAGGTTACTGGCCACCAAGCGAGGGCTGAAGGATGGATCAATCCAGTTTCGGTAGAAATCACGACGGCTTACCACGAACACGCCCCTTGGACACGTAAAGAGTCAGCAGAACGAGGCTTCTCTTTTGGGCCCGAAGGTTTCCCATCTGACACAAGAAGCTATTCCCCGAGCAAGTTGGTCTCTGTAGACCAGGGTGAAGGATTATCTGAGATATTCAACGAAATCTTAACAGTCCTACGAGCCAAATACGAAAAGAAGTATCCGTTCAACACGATTCTTGTTTGCGCCGTTCACCATACCAAGCCGTTTTCGAGTAATGAGTGGGCACAATTAGCGAATCTCCTATGGGAGAACTTAGGGTCGAAAGTCTCGTTCTCCACCTATATACTTGAGACTTTTTCGAGTCGGTACATTTGGTTCCGGAAGACGCTGAGAGAAGTGTATGTGTCCGAAGTGGGTATTGACGAGCAGAACCGCTTATTTCTAGTTCCTATCGGACATCGGTTCCCATTGATTTACCGGGAAGCCGCCGGAGTGTACTGGGATAATGAACAATTGCGTCTCCATTCAACCATCCCACAGGACGGGGATCATTTTCAGTGGTTCAAGCATATTGCCAGCGTGTTGGAAGGAAACTCATATCAGTTGATTCTGAAAGACGAGACTGACTGGATAAATGTGAGTCATGAATTGAAGAATCAGATAACGGAATCGGTGAAGGCCCGCGGGACCTTTCACGCAACGGCAGAAGCCGGTAAATGATCTTCAAGAGTCGTGCAGATTGGCAGAGGAGAATTATGCGACAAGCGTATCTGAAACATCCACGCGATGGCCGCTGATAACTTTCGTTGATATTTTCGCCCTTGCTTACGCGCGGGCTACTGACACCTTCCTCAATTTTCAATTCCCAATTCTCAATCCACGGAAAGCACTTCTTCCCACCCTTCTTCCAGCCCGAATTCCGGTTCGAATCCGAGCTCTTCCTGAATAAGGGTCCCGCTTGCCGCGATGTCCTCGGTGATCTTCTCGACCAGAGGCGTCAAACGCATCTCCCTTCCCGCGATCTTCAGGAACACATCGCCTCCCGAGAAGGCCGCCCGCGCGAGCGATTCCGGAAGATGTATCGAGGGCGGTTTCTTTCCGAGGGCTTTGGATATCGCGACAACGATCTCTTCGAGCGTGTGAACCTCGCCGTCCGTCACGTTGTAGATCTTCCCGTTCGACCGCTCGTCGTTCGCGCAGAGTATCGCCGCGCGGACCGCGTCCCTTTCGTAGACAAGCGTTCGGCGGTTCTTTCCGGCGCCCACGTACGCGAACATCCCTTTCCTGATCGCTGAGACAAGCTTCGGAAAATTCCCTTTCATTCCCTTTCCGTAAACGGCAGCGAATCGCAACACCGTTCCGCCCGGATGGTCCAGGACAGGCCTTTCCGCTTCGGCCTTCGTTTCCGCATACGGACCGGAAGGATCAACCGGACTCAACTCGTCGAACGGACCGCCGGCTCCGTACACGTTGATCGTGCTGGCGAATATAAAGCGCTCGCATTCCGAAAGCTCGATCAAAGAGCGGGTCGAACCAACATTTACCTCTTCGTATTCGCGGCGCAGATCATCGGCCGGATCGTTGATATGGAGCTTGGCGGCGAAGTGATAGATCGTCGATACGCCTTCGACCGCTACGCGCACGAAAGCCTCGTCGCGCAGATCGCCGTCGATGATCTCGACCTGTTCCGGAAAGGATACCGATGCAGGGTGGCGGACCGCGGCGCGGACAGAGACACCTGAGCGCGCGAGTTCTTCGACCAGCACTCGTCCCACGGCGCCTGAAGCGCCGGTCACAAGCACATTTGGTCTTCCGGCATCAGTCATCTTTCAGTTCGAACAATTCCGAGTATTTCTCCAGTGCCGTCTCAAAGGAGTACTTCGTTTCCGCCGCTTGCCTCGCCCTCTCGCCCATCCCGGTAAGTTCGCTCCTTCGCCGGGATGCATCAAGGATCGCTTCCAAAAACGCTTCAGCATCGTGCGGAGGCACGATCCACCCGCAATCTTCTTCTGCCACAACGATCGCCGTTTCGGAGCCCTCTTCGACGATCGCGATGAGCGGTTTCGCCGCGGCGAGGAAATTGTAGGTCCGGCTCGGCATCGCGAGCGCCTTCATCCCTTTGACAAGCGTCACGATCGCGACATCGCAGGCGTTCAGGAAATTTGTCTGGTCCGTACGGGGCCTCGGACCTACGACCGTGATGTTATCGAGCCCCTGCTCTTCTATCTGCTTCTCGAGCCGTGCTTTCTTCCCGCCCGCACCCACGAACAGGAAATGGACGTCTTCATTTCCGCGATTCTTCAATTCGCCTGCGGCCTCGACGATGCTCTCGATGTCTTGCGGAGGGCCCATATTTCCCGCATATAGAACGACGAACTTGTCCGACAGGCCGAGCTCCTTGAGCAGAGCGTTCTCCGAACGGTCGGTCGGCGAGACCTCCTCAAGCGACGCCCAGTTCTGGATCGTCACGATCCGACCGCTGTCGGCTCCGGGTTCATCCGCGACTGCCTCTTCCATGTCCCGCCCGACGGTAATGATCTTCGCCGCTCCCGAGTAGAGCCATCGGTTTAGCCTCCTGATCAGTTTCACGAGGAAAGAACCCTCGCGAGTGTTCCCCGTCGCGACAAGGATCTCCGGATACTTGTCGTGAAGCAGAAAGTAGTACGGAACGCCCCTGAGACGGCACGCGAGCGCGATCAGATAAGGAAGCGAAGGCGGAGCGGAAACGACGAGGACCTTGTCGCGCTTCCGGAAACGGAACAAAGCGTTCAGGAACATCGACGTCCCCAGCGTCGCCATATTCGTCAGCCGGAAGAGAAGTACGTTCTTGTCGAGCGTCGTGCCTCGGCACCGCCGCACATCGACGCGGTTGAGTTCTTCGGAAACCGGGGCGCGGACGCCCCTGGATAGATAGCTGGGCTGGCCGCAGAGCACCGCGACGTCGGTCTTGCGGGCGAGCCCTTCCGCCGTTTGCGTGAGGTAATAGGCGGTCGTGTTCTCTTCGGGAGCGTAGGGCTCGCCTACGACCCAGATTCGATTCATCACGGGCAATGGTATAGATTTGAAGCATTTAGGGTCAAGGCGGTCCAAATGCTCGGGAGTATCGAAGAATTCTACCGATCGGTCGACGAGCGTGTCAGGGCTCTCGAACGCCTTCACGCCGGCCGACTCAACTGCCGGAAGGGCTGTTCATCCTGCTGCGTCGACGGCATTACCGTGTCCGAGGTCGAAGCGGAGAACATTCGCTCGAAACACTTGGAATTGCTGGAGAACGGTTCTCCGCACCGGGAAGGCGCGTGCGCTTTCCTCGACTCTGAAGGCGCGTGCAGGATCTACGAGGACCGGCCTTACGTATGCCGCACTCAAGGTCTGCCTTTGCGATGGCTCGAGGTCGTGGAGGACATAGCGGTCGAATACCGCGACATCTGTCCTTTGAACGAGGAAGGCGAAACGCCCCTGGAAGAGATCGATTCCGACGAATGTCTCACTCTCGGCGAATTCGAGGGCCGTCTGGCGGAGATCGAAAAGGTCCGTTCGGACGGTCGGCCCCGCCGCGTCCCTCTGAGAGGTTTGTTTGTTAACGGCTGAGTATTGTCGGCGAGAAGATCTTCGGTTAGAATCCGCTCAAGTAGTCCCGCCTAAAATGTTGAGATCATTTGTCATAGCTTCGTTCCTTCTGATGCTTTCGGTAACGTCGCTTCCTTCGCTTACGCGCTGGGTTCCGCCACCGCCGGACCTCCCTTCCTCCGGCGGCAAGCCGGACTTCCTGAAGATCGCCAACTCAAGGCTCGAAAAACAGCACGGCATCACCGTTTTCGAAGCCTGCGCGATCAAAGACGATCTCGGGGCCGAAACCGTATTCCGGGAGTACGGCGCGGTGTTCGTCGCGAAGGGCGTGACGGTGCCTTCAAAGTGCATCTTCGCGAACGAGGCCGAGGTCGCGGCATTTCAATCGAAGATCGAGACCAGCACACGCAACATCGGCGGCACGACGATCACGCTCCAGAAAGCGGCGATGGACGCTTTGCTCGCGGCGAGAGAAGAGGCCCGCGCAGCAGGTCTTTCGATAACGCCCCGCGGGGGCTCAAACGCGGCTTCAAGGAGTTTCGCGACGACTCTGCGGTTCTGGAACTCGAGATTCCATCCGGGCCTCGAGCACTGGACCCGCCGCGGAAAGATCACCAGGAAAGAAGCGGCCGAGATCCGAAAAGCGCCTGTTCCGAAACAAGTGGACCAGGTGCTCCGCTGGGAGCAGGAAGGCATATATTTCGCGCGAGGCTTTTCGAAGTCGATCCTGTATTCCGTCGCGGCGCCGGGGGCATCGCAGCACATCTCGATGCTCGCGCTGGACGTGGCCCAGTTCGGCAATGCACGCGTCAGGGAGATCCTTGCGAAGCACGGCTGGCACAGAACGGTCCTCAGCGACCTGCCGCATTTTACTTATCTCGGAGTGCCGGAAAGCGACCTGCCGAAACTCGGTTTGGAAAAGAAAACGTCGGGAGGCGAGGACTTCTGGGTTCCGAAACTGAGTGATGAGTAATGAGTAACGAGTGATGAGTTCTGAGGCACCGCACGCGAGGTACGATAGGCTTCAGCCTGTCGAAGTGAAGTACGGTAGCCTTCAGGCTGTCGATGCAAAGTACGATGGGCTTCGGCCTTTCGAAGCGAGGTTCGGTAGCCTTCAGCCTTTCGAAGCGAGGTACGATACGCTTCAGCCTGTCGAAGTTCCGCGCGGTGCAAACTGAAGTTTGCGCGACAAACGTCCCGCGAGTTTCTCCGAAACACTATCCGATGAAAACTAAAATGAAGCCCCTGCTGTCGATGCTTATCGTAGCGTCGTTCACGCTTTCGAACCACGCGTCCGGTCCGTCAGATCCTTTAGAGTCCTGGTCGGTCCCGGGTTCGGTTTGCAGATCCGGTGATTTCCCGAGCCTTTCGTTCGACGGATCGCAGATATTTCCAAAGGACAAGACCCTTCTTCATCCGGAGGACGGGAGGGCGCTTCCTGACGGCCGGATCATCGTCGGCGACGAGGAACTTGGGCTGCGGATCATCGAGAAGGACGGAAGCAGTCGCGGTTTCGGACGTTTCAAGGAAGCCGGCTGGGTGCACGATCCTCCGCGGGTAACCGCCGGCCCGAACGGTATGTTTCTGGAAAGCGACGGCCGTCATCTGCTTCTCGCCGACGTTTATAACGGAAGGATCTATCGGGTCGACACCGGAACGGAAGACGTGAAGCTGATCTATTCTCATCCGTTCGGGATCAACAGTGTGATCCGGGACAGCATTGGAACGATCTGGTTCACACAGTCGGCGAAGAACATACCGGAAAGAGGATTTCAGGACCTGTTCGCCGCCGTTGACCGTCCTGTCGCGTCAGGAGCGGTTTTCTATTTGCGGGGTTCCGGCAACAACGTAGAATTGCCTGCGGTGGAAGCGGCGTCGGATATCTATTTCGCAAACGGAATTGCTCTCGACGAGGATGAGAAATATCTATATGTCGCCGAGACGATGATGGACAGAGTGCTGCGATTTGAGATCGACGTGGCGAAAGGGGCTCTTTCGAATCGGGAAACATACCAGTACGTCATCACACCCGACAATCTGGCCTTCGACAAGCACGGAAATCTCTATGCCGCTTCGCCGATCAGCAACTCGGTGATCGCCGTCGACAAAAAGTGCCGAAGCGTTCACACGGTCTTTTCGGCACCGTCAGGAAGCAACTCGAAAGCGCAGGACAAATGGACCGAGAACAGCCGTCTCGGCAAACCCCTGCTTGAACTTTTTACTCCGGAGGTCTGGAATCCGCTTCCGGGCGGCCTCACAGGAATGTTCTGGTCGCGGGATCAAAAGACGTTGTATGTTACGGGGCTGGGCAGTGCGATCCTGAAGGTGGATCTCGGGACGGGAGGAAAGTGATTGGGCAAGCAAAGGGCACAGTCGAGGTAACGCGAACACCAGTTTGCGCCGCGCGAAAGCGCGGAACTCCGTCGGCCGTTCGGGCCGCTGCCTAAGTGCTGAGTGCCGAGAGATGAGTGCTGAGTAGGAACTCCCGTTTAGAGCAGCGCTCGCGCTGCGTCGACCGGGCGTAGCCCGGTCGGAGTATCGCGGGGCCCACCGCCGGTAAGCCGGAGGCTTACCGCACATCACGGCGGCAGAGCCGCTGTACCCGGTGGATTGAGGACTGAGGACTGAGGACTGAGGACTGAGGACTGAGGAAAGGTATTCGGAGCAGTTGATAATTGATAGTTGATAATTGGACTGCTTGGGCGCTGCGTTGTGTGTTCGTCTGAAGGTAGTTGCGCATAAAGGCACGTTTTCAATTATCCATTCTCAACTATCAATTCCTCAGTACTCAGTACTCATCTCTAAGTACTCAGCACTCGAAGATATGTCGCTTGAACCCAACACCCTGATCTCCCATTACAAGATCCTCTCCTCGATCGGAAAGGGCGGTATGGGCGAGGTGTATCTTGCACAGGACACGAAGCTGAACCGGAAGGTCGCGATCAAGTTCCTGTCGGACGAGTTCAGCCGCGATTCGGACAAGCTGAACCGGTTCATCCAGGAAGCCCAGGCGGCGTCCGCGCTCAACCACCCCAACATCGTGACGGTGTACGAGATCGGGGATTGGGAAGACTCACGATACATCGCTCTTGAGTTTATCGATGGCGAGACCCTCACGAGGTTTTTGAAGAAGAAACTGAGCTTCGAGAAAGCGCTCGACATCGCGACCCAGATGGCTTCCGCTCTCGATGCCGCGCATTCTGCAGGGATCGTCCACAGGGACATCAAGCCCGACAACGTGATGGTCCGGGGGGATGGCATCGTCAAGATCCTGGACTTCGGAATTGCGAAGCTTACTGAGAAACCTGAAGCAGCCGTTGAGTCCGAAGATGAGACTGCGGTCCAGGTGAACACATCGCCGGGGATGATAATCGGGACGGCGAACTATATGTCTCCCGAGCAGGCAAAGGGAAAGGCGATCGATTCGCGGACCGACATATTCAGTCTCGGGGTTGTCCTGTACGAAATGATCGCCGGCCATCTTCCCTTCTCCGGCGACAGCCCGCTCGAGATCATCGGTTCGATCCTCAATAAGGAACCCGCACCTCTTGGGAACGAAGGCGTGCCGTCGGAACTGGAAAGGATCGTCTCAAAGAGCCTGCGCAAGGACCCGGATGAAAGATATCAGACGATGAAGGGCCTTGCCGCGGACCTGAAAGAATTAAAGCGGCAGATGGACTTCCAGGACCAGCTCGACAGGACCGTGCAGCCCGAAAGAACTGAATCCGCAACACAGGTTTTCGAACAGACGACCGCCGCCGAAGAACACCAGACCACCACGGCCGAGACGCGGAACGACAGCATTTCTATAAAGCGTTCGAGTCTTGGAAGGCTTCTCGTCATCGCTGCGGCGGCTCTTGTTTTCACTTCGCTCGGACTTGGTTACTGGTACTTCACCCAAGGCGAATCCGGCCAGATAAATTCGATCGCGGTGATGCCTTTTCAGAACGACAGCGCTACAGCCGATTCCGAATATCTCTCGGATGGTCTGGTCGAGACGCTTATCTATCGGCTATCTCAGATCGAAGAATTGAAGGTCAGCCCCTCAAGCTCTGTGTTCAGGTATAAGGGCAAAGCTACCGATTCGGTCAGTGCCGGTAAGGAACTGGGCGTTGAGGCCGTGATGACGGGAAAGATCGCTCAGAGGGGCGATGACCTGATCATAAGCGTTGAGCTTGTCGATGTTCGCAACAGCAAGACGCTTTGGGGCGAGCGGTACAACCGGAAGATGGCTGATCTTCTAGCAACACAGCGGGAGATCACGAACACCATCATTCAGAAGCTGCAGCTGAAACTGGCGGGCGAAGACGAGGAGGGCCTGCGCAAGGAATACACTTCAAATTCCGAAGCATACGAGCTGTATCTGAAAGGCCGTTTTCACTACGAGAAACGGACAAAGGCCGACATTGAGAAGGGGATCGATTATTACAATCAGGCGCTTGCATTGGACAAGAGCTTCGCGCTTGCATATGTCGGTATCGCGAATGCTTACGGAGTAATGCCTTCGTACGGGTACATTGCTCCCAAGGAAGCGGGTCCGAAGGGAATGGCGGCCGCGCGAAAGGCACTGGAAATAGATCCGAACCTGGCGGACGCTCACGCGGCATTCGCATATGTCGCCGCCGCGCTCTTCTGGGATTGGGAAACAGCGGAACGCGAGTTCGGGATCGCGCTCGAGATGGATCCGAACAATGCTGCCGCCCGTGTTCGATACGGATACAACTATCTTCTGCCTATGGCACGAACCAAAGAGGCCATCGCTGAGATCAAGCGCGCATTGGAGCTGGAGCCGCTGTCGATACCGATCGGTGCGATGCTGGCAGATGCTTACCTGGAGGACGGGCAGATCGACAAGGCGCTGGAGCAGATAACGAAGACCGACAATCTGGAGCCGGGACATCCCACATCTGCATACTGGCTTATGAGCACTTACGCTGCTAAAGGAATGTGCGCCGAAGCTCTCAGACTTGCCGAAAAAAGGCTGGAGAAAACACCGGACGATCAGGATACGTTGTCGATCGCCGGATATTGTTATGCAAAGGCAGGAAACAGAGGAAAGGCGGAAGCGGTCATCGCGAAGTTCAGAGAGCTTTCCAAGACCCAGTTCATCCTGAATTCCTACATTGCGCAGATCTACGATGCGCTTGATGAGAAAGACAAGGCATTCGCGGCGCTTGAAAAGGCCGTCGAGGAGGGAGATTTCTTCATCCCCACGATGAGAACCAATCCCATGTTTGCGGGTCTGCGCCGGGAGCCTCGATTCGGCGAGATGATGAAACGCACGGGTTTGCCGGATCTGGACTGAGACGTCGGAACCCGGAGCGCAAGCGAGGTACGATAGGCTTCAGCCTGTCGAAATTCCGCGCTTACGCACGCGATGCCGAGGTACCGCGAACTTCAGTTTGCGCCGCGCGAAAGCGCGGAACTCCGTCGGCCGTTCGGGCCGCTGCCTAAGTGCTGAGTGCCGAGAGATGAGTGCTGAGTAGAAACTCCCGTTTAGAGCAGCGCTTCGCGCTGCGTCGACCGGGCGTAGCCCGGTCGGAGTATCGCGGGGCCCGCCGCCGGTAAGCCGGAGGCTTACCGCACATCACGGCGGCAGAGCCGCTGTACCTGGAGGACTGAGGACTGAGGACTGATAGAATCTATGGTAACGTTGTCAAGTCATCTGCTCAGTCCTCAGTCCTTTTATCTCAGTACTGAAACTAGTCTCAGTCCCTGCTCTTAGTCCCTGAAGAGATGCCACTTAACCCCGGAGATACGTTAGGCAGATACACGATCGACTCGCAACTGGGAGCGGGCGGAATGGGGGAGGTCTTTCTTGCCAGCGATCCTACTCTCGGGCGGAAGGTAGCGATCAAGATCCTCGGCCCCGACGTTTCCGACAACCCGGACAGCCTAGCCAGGTTCGTCCGAGAGGCGAAATCGGCCTCTGCGCTTAACCACCCCAATATCCTCACCATTTACGAAACCACCGAATCGGAAGGGACGCAGTACATCGTCAGCGAGTACGTCGAAGGCCGTACGCTGAAGTCCAGATTGAAGGACGGAAGGCTGCCGCTGACCCTCGCGCTTGAGATCGCCGTCCAGACCGCTTCGGCTCTGGCCT
>JAGFIQ010000176.1 GCA_024103495.1 Aridibacter famidurans | reverse complement strand
GCGTCAGCGCGGGCTACCGTAAAGAGTGAGCCGTGTCCGAGGCCCAAGCGTCAGCGCGGACTACCGTAAAGAGTGAGCCGTGTCCGAAGCCCAAGCGTCAGCGCGGGCTACCGTAAAGAGTGAGCCGACAGGGGTAAGCAGTAAGCCGACAACGGCTCACCCCTTTCATTGCTCAATGATCATTGGTCAATGAAGCCACGTGTGCCGCCACCGTCCCGCCGAGCGTATCGAGATTGTATCCTCCCTCGAGCGCCGACACGACCCGGCCTTCGCAGACGTCCTCCGCCCAGTCCTTGATCACCTTCGTCATCGCCTGGAAATCGGGATTCTCAAGCCTGAGCAATCCAAGCGGGTCGGTCAAATGCGCGTCGAAGCCCGCCGAGATGATGATCAGGTCCGGCTTGAAACCGCCCGCGATGTCCGAGATCGCGTTGTCGAAGCTCGCCATCTGCGCTGAAGCCTCGGTCCCGCCTTTTACGGGCAGGTTCATCGTGAACCCGCGCCCGCGGCCGTAGCCGGTCTCGCCGCGTGAACCCGTTCCCGGATACCAGGGATACTGATGCATCGAGAAGAAGAACACCGAAGGGTCGTCGTAAAAGATCCCCTGCGTACCGTTGCCGTGATGGACGTCCCAGTCGACGATCGCCACGCGCTCGATCTCCTTGTAACGGTTCTGCGCGTACTTCGCCCCGACCGCGACGTTGTTGAACAGGCAGAAGCCCATTGCGTTCTCGGCCGTGGCGTGGTGCCCTGGAGGCCGGACCGCTACGAACGCGTTGTCGGCCTTGCCTTCCATCACCGCGTCGATGGCAGAGCAAACGCCTCCGGCGGCGTGGACGGCGGCGTCGAAGGTGTTGATCGAGATCATCGTGTCGTGATCCAGCGCCTCGTATCCGTTGGCGAAGGCGTTCTCGACAAGCTTGTAGTGATCTTCCGCGTGCGCCGCCTGAATGATGCCCTTTGAGACCTCGCGAGCCTCTATGATCTCGCACGAGTTCCAGAGTTCTTCATCGCCGCGAAGGGCTTCCATCACGCGCCGGTAGCGCTCAGGCGTTTCGGGATGGCCGAAGCCGGTGTCGTGCTTGAGGTATATGTCGTTGTGGATGATCGCAGTCTTCATGGAACGTAGGGGCGGGGCCAATCAGTGCCCGGAGCGGCAGCGACGGGCCCAATCTTCCTTCGTATTCGTCAGTGCACTATATAGATTTTTACCACAGAGGGCACAGAGGTTCACACGGAGGGCACGGAGGAGGAGACGGGAGACGGGAGACGGGAGACGGGAGACAGCAAGATACCACGCAGGTTCGCTTGCCTATCAACTTCTTCTTTGCGGCCCTTTGCGGCTTGGCGACTTTGCGGGCCCTCTTCTCCAGCACAGCAAGTCAACAGGAGCGGCGGCGACGGGCCCGATCACGATTCGCATTTCGAATTTCGCCCGAAGTATTAACTCCTCACATTGTGATCTAACCGCAAAGGTCGCCAAGGGTTTCGCAGAGGCCGCTAAGTGACTTTGAGAATTGGCGCATACCTTTGAGTCCTTACGACAACCCTTTTTCTTTGCGGCCCTTTGCAGCCTGGCGGCTTTGCGGGATATCATTTTCCGCTCTGTGCCATCCTCCGCGTACTCTGTGGTAAAAAATACCTAAAGCAACTAAGATCTGTGCCCGTCACTACCGCTCCGGGTACTGATTCACGATTTACGATTCACGCACGGTTATGCCTAACGATCCCCTGATCATCTCCGTAATCGATTCGCACACCGAAGGCGAGCCCACACGCGTCGTCACAAGCGGGTTTCCCCTGCTCCAAGGTGAATCGCTTAAGGAGAAGCTCGCCGACTTCCGTACAAACCTCGACCACCTTCGTTCGGCCGTCGTGAACGAGCCGCGCGGGCATTCTGCGATCGTCGGGGCCTTGCTTCTCGAGCCGTCCGATCCCTCAAACGACTGTGCGGTGATCTTCTTCAACAACGCCGGCTACCTGGGGATGTGCGGCCACGGGACGATCGGGCTTGTGAGAACCCTGGAATACCTCGGCGAGGTCCGGCCGGGCCCGGTCGCGATCGAAACAGTGGTCGGAATCGTGACGGCCGAACTCCACGAGGACGGCTCCGTTACCGTCCGAAACGTACCGAGTTACCGATATCAAAAGGAAGTTACCGTGAACGTCGTCGGATATGGCGAAGTGACCGGCGACATCGCCTGGGGCGGCAACTGGTTCTTCCTAATCGACAAGCCCCCGTTCGAGATAGGCCACGCGGCGATCGGCGAGATGACCGGGTTCACCACCGCGGTAAAGAACGCCCTGGCGGCGAACGGGATCACCGGTGAGCGAGGCACCGAGATCGACCACATCGAGATCTTCTCCAACTCCGAAAACGCCGACAGCCGTAATTTCGTCCTCTGCCCCGGAAACGACTACGACCGAAGCCCCTGCGGAACCGGAACCAGCGCGAAGGTCGCGTGCCTGTACGAAGACGGCAAACTGAAGGAAGGCGAAAAGTGGATCCAGGAGAGTGTGATCGGCAGCCGGTTCGAGGCTTCATTTGAGCTCGTCGACGGCAAGGTCGTCCCCTCGATCCGAGGCACGGCGCACGTCGTCTCGAAGGCCGAACTTATCGTCTCCTCCGATGATCCGTTCGCCTTCGGCATCCCGCAAGGCGCTCCCGAAAAATGACCTACGACGTCGCGATAATAGGAGCCGGTATTGTCGGAGCCGCCTGCGCCGACCGGCTGACCGCCGAGGGGATGTCCGTTTGTGTTTTGGGCGCAAGGAGTCAATACGGTTCCGCGACGGCAGCAGGAATGGGGCATATCGTCGTGATGGACGATTCAGAGGCGCAATTCGCGCTAACGTCGTATTCGCAAAGACTTTGGAATGAGCTCTCGGCCGAGCTCCCGCCCGAGGCAGAATTCGAGAACTGCGGAACACTCTGGATCGCCTCGGATGAAGCAGAAATGGAGGAGGTCGACAGAAAATTCTGGAAGTACACTGAGGTAGGACTCGCGTCTGAGATCCTCGACCAGCGTTCCCTCAGATCGGCCGAACCGAATCTGAGAAAGGGCTTGTCCGGTGCACTTCGCGTCCCCGGAGATTCGGTGGTATATCAGCCCGTTGCGACCAGTTTCCTTATAAGCAGGGCCGAGACTTCGGGGGCCTCATTTCAGCGAGACACCTCTGTCTCAATGGTCATCGACGGGTTGGTCGAGACATGGACGGGTGAACGTATCGAAGCGGAGCGTATAGTTGTTGCAGCCGGATGCGGAAGCACTTTGCTCCCGGAACTGGCGCGAGTGGTAAGACCCAGAAAAGGCCACCTTTTGATCACCGAAAGAACAAGCACGAAGGTCAATCACCAGCTTGTCGAACTCGGATATCTGAAGTCAGCACACGGGACCGAAAGGGACTCGATCGCTTTCAATATTCAGCCGCGAAAGACCGGTCAATTGCTGATCGGTTCATCTAGGCAGTATGGATCGGAAGATCCTTCGGTAGATTTCGAGATCGTAGGCAAAATGATGAAGCGCGCGGTCGAGTACTTCCCTTCCGCCGGGAACACAAATGCGACCAGGATCTGGACGGGGTTTCGGCCGGCGACTCCGGACGGGCTCCCGTACATAGGCAAGGTGCCGGGATATGAAAATGTCTACGCCGCGACCGGACACGAGGGCCTCGGGATAACGACCGCGCTAGGCACCGCGGCGCTGATCGTCGACGAGGTACTCGGACGCGAGTCCGCGATCCCGAAGGAGCCTTATTCGCCAAGACGCATAGATGCCTGATTCTCTCAAGTTCAAGATCGACGGGGTCGAACACGCGACTTCGCCCGGGACGACCGTCGCCTCCGCTTTATTGAATGCGGGAGTCACGGCGTTTAGGACTTCCGTGACCGGCGAGCCGAGGGCTCCGCTCTGCGGGATGGGGAGCTGTTTTGAATGCCGCGTGACGATCGACGGGGTTGCGAACGTGCGTTCGTGCCTGGAAATGGTGCGCGAAGGGATGGAGATCGAAACGGGTGGCTGAAAGACGAACAGAGATATTGGTCATCGGAGGGGGTCCTGCGGGACTGGCGGCCGCAGAGGCCGCTTCGTCGCACGGAAAGCGGGTGACCGTGATCGATGAAAACCCGCAATTCGGCGGCCAGATCTGGCGCGCCGAAAAGCAGAAGCTTTCCGGAAAGGCCAAGGAACTGGTCGATGCGCTGGAGAAGAACGATGTGGAGCTGATCCCGTCGTGCACCTGCGTCGCTTCCCTTCCCGAAAAACGTATCCTCGCACTTTCACAAGGCAGGACTTTCCCGATCGCGTACGACAAGGTGATCATCGCCACCGGGGCCCGCGAGCGTTTCATACCCTTCCCCGGATGGACGCTTCCGGGTGTGTTCGGCGCGGGCGGGCTTCAGGCGCTCGTGAAGGGCGGATACGACATCAGCGGAAAGCGGATCGTCGTCGCGGGGACCGGGCCTTTGTTGTTGGCCGTCGCCGCATATCTGAAGAAGAAAGGCGGGAATGTCTTGATGATCGCTGAGCAGGCTTCGGCTAAGAATCTGTTCAAGCTCGGCCTCGCTACGCTAAAGGTTCAAGGCAAGTTCTTGGAAGCGGTCAGGTTAAGGTTCGCGACCTTAGGGATCAAATATTCGACCGGGTCCAGCGTCACCTCAGCCCGCGGAAAGGACGCGCTTGAAGAAATTACGGTCGAAGGGAATGGAAAAAGCTCGACGATAGAATGTGATCTTCTCGCTACCGGCTATCACCTGACCGGCAATACGGAGGTTGCTGAGCTCCTGGACGTGTTCGCGCTTGAAGGTATGGTCATCGCGTACGATGGCCAAAAGGCAGCGACGGCTGAAGACTTTTTGTACGAGCACGAAGATATCTTCTGTGCGGGAGAGCTTGCAGGCATCGGGGGAGTCGAAAAGGCCCTTCTTGAAGGCCGCCGGGCGGGGCTCGCTGCTGCCGGCGTCGAGGGCGACACCCAAGAAGTCGCTGCGGAAGAAGAACGGCTGGGCCGATTCGCAAGCGCGATGAACCGGACGTTCGAATTGGACAGGGACACGCTGCTGGAGATAATGACGGACGACACGATCGTCTGCCGGTGCGAGGATGTGCAGTTTGGCAAGATCAAGGATTGCGACAACTTCATCGAGGCGAAGCTTCAGACAAGGATCGGAATGGGTTCCTGTCAGGGAAGGGTCTGCGGCTCAGCCTGCGAGGCGCTTTTCGGATGGGGAACAAACTCGATAAGACCGCCGATAATTCCCTTGCGCGTGTCGGAACTTGCGAACTTTACTACGGAGAAAGACTGAATGAACTGGAAAGGAGTGATGCCCGCCATCACGACGTGTTTTGACGAAGACCTTAACATCGATCACGAGTTCACCGCGCGTCACGTGAACTGGCTGGTCGACAACGGATGCACGGGAATCGTGACGAACGGGAGCCTCGGCGAAGGCGGCGCGCTGTCGTGCGAAGAGAAGAGGGCGCTCTGGAAGACCTGTGTCGATGCAGTCGGTGACCGTGTTCCCATCGTTGCAGCGATCGCGGCTATGAGCACAGCGGACGCGGTCGATCAGGCGAAAGCGGCCGAATACGCCGGATGCGAAGGATTGATGGTCCTCCCGCCGTACGTCTACCAAGGCGACTGGCGCGAGACGAGGGCGCACGTGTCGGCGGTGATCGACGCGACGCCCTTGTCGTGCATGCTCTACAACAATCCGATTGCGTACGGGACAGACTTTCTTCCGGAACAGATCGTAGCGATCGCAAACTCGCACGAGAACCTTCACGCGGTCAAGGAATCGAGCACCCACGTGCGAAGGATCACGGCGATCAAGGCGATCGACGAGGGCCGGCTGGAGGTCTTCGTGGGGATCGACGACGTTCTGGTGGAAGGCGTGAAGGCGGGCGCGGTCGGATGGGTCGCGGGACTCGTGAACGCTTTCCCTGCCGAATCGGTGAAGCTCTTCGACCTGGCGGTCGAGGGACGCGATGAAGAGGCACGGGAACTCTACAGATGGTTCCTTCCTTTGCTTCGCATGGACACGGTGCCGAAATTCGTGCAGCTGATCAAGCTTGTGCAGGAAAAGGTCGGGATGGGAAGCGCAAGGGTAAGGCCTCCGAGGCTTGAGCTCCAGGGCGCGGAACTCGAGACCGCGCTGGCCCTGATCGACGCAGCGCTCGAGACAAGGCCGAAAGCGGCAGCGGCCTGATAATAGAGAATTGAAAGTTGAAAATTGAGTTGACCCCTGGCAGGCACAGTCGCCGTTGCGGTGCAAGACATATAGCGCGCTGTTTTACCGCTAAGGCCGCAGAGTTCTTCGCAAAGATCGCTAAGGCGCCCTTAGTGACCTTTGCGAAATCCTTCGCTTTCTTTGCGGTTAAACTCTTGTTTTCAAAGCCAGATGACGACCGATACCTGATCCCTGAAATCTGATACCTGACAACATGCCTTTCGAATTCAAAGCCACGTCTTTCATCGGCAGCTCCCGCGGCGCCGAGACCGGCAAGACCTTCACCGCATTTTCACCTGAGACCGGCGAGGCTGTCGGACCGGAGTTTCACTCGGCAACGAAGGATGATCTGATCCGCTCCTGTCTTCAAGCCTCAATTGCGAGCAATCTTTTGTATCGAAAGTCCGGGCAGGAAAAAGCGGAGTTACTTCGGAGGATAGCCTCGAATCTTGAGGAAAGAAAAGCGGATCTCGTGGAACGCGCCTCGCTCGAGACCGGCCTGCCAAACGCGCGCTTCGAAGGCGAGACCGCCCGAACCTGCGGCCAGCTTCGAATGTTCGCCGATCTGGTCGAGGATGGTTCGTGGGTAGACGCGAGGATCGACACGGCCGATCCCGATCGAAAACCGCTTCCGAAACCCGATATCCGCTCGATGAGAAAGGCCCTCGGCCCGGTTGCGGTCTTCTGCGCTTCGAACTTCCCCATCGCTTTCTCCGTCGCCGGAGGCGATACGGCTTCCGCATTCGCAGCGGGATGTCCGGTCATCGTCAACGCTCACATCGCCCATCCGGGAACCTCCGAGATCGCCGCGACGGCGATCTCGGAGGCAGTTGTGGAATGCGGATTTCCGGATGGCACTTTCAGCCTGCTTTTTTCCGGTGATTACGAAATAGGATCGGCGCTGGCAGCGCATCCCGCGATCAAGGCGGTGGGGTTCACGGGATCAAGGGCTGGCGGTCGCGCCTTGATGGACATCGTTGCGAAGCGGGTCGAGCCGATCCCGGTGTTTGCGGAGATGAGCTCCGTCAATCCCGTGTTTGTTCTGCCCGGGGCCGCTGAAGAGCGTGCGGACGAAATCGCGGAAGGATTGTTCGCGTCGTTCACTCTCGGTTACGGGCAGTTCTGTACAAAGCCCGGGCTTGCCTTCATCCCGGGAGGAGAGCGATACGCACATATCGTCGATTCTCTCGAAGGGCTTTCGAGACGATCCACAAAGTCGCCGCTTCTCACCAGCGGCATTCGCGATTCGTTCATTGCCAAGACAGCCGCCCGCGGCGCACCGCAGACTGTTGCGGAAGGATTCGCAGTCGATTCTTGCGTGTTCGAGGCGACAGCGGAAGAGTTTCTGCGGAATAGGTCACTTCGCGAAGAAGTGTTCGGGCCGACGACACTTGCTGTCTCGTACGGAGACGCGGACGAACTTGAGAAGATCGCAGAAGGTCTCGAAGGCCAGCTGACCGCCACGATCCACGGCACCGAAGAGGACGTCGCCGAAGCGGGGGAACTGATCTCGATACTGGAAAAGAAGGTCGGCAGGATCGTGTTCAACGGCTATCCGACGGGCGTCGAAGTCTGCCACTCGATGGTCCACGGTGGCCCGTATCCGGCTACTTCGTTCCCCGGGACCACCTCGGTCGGCACGCGCGCGATCGAGCGGTTCACGAAGCTTGTGTGCTACCAGGACGCGCCTGACTCGGTCTTGCCGGATGAATTGAAGCAAGGAAACCCGCTCGGGATCGTAAGGATGACGGACGGCGAGACCGGGAGAGACTAGTCATTGACCAATGACCATTGAACATTGACCAATGAATCAGTACCCGGAGCGGCAGCGACGGGCACGGTCGATTTAACCGTCACAAGTACGCAATTAAGATTCTAACCACAGAGAACACAGAGGTTTACACAGAGAACACAGAAGTGGACGTTAGGAACTCAGAGCTAATTCTCAGTGACCTCTGTGAGAGCCTCTGTGCTCTCTGTGGTAAGAACTCACAAAACTAACTGAGTACGTCGAGCAAGATTGGATCCGTGGGTACCGATCATCCGCATGTAGGCGCAGAGTTTCTACTCAGAATCGAATCCCGACGCCTTCATAACGAACTCGGGAACCCTTGGCTCGTCCTTTACCAACAGAGCCCGGTCTTTCGCAAGCACCCATCGGTGGATCCACGATATCCCGCCGCGGCCCGTGAATTCGTCAGGCATTCCGTAGGCCTTGTCCTCAAGCGCTTCCTTAAGCGTCACGAACTCGTATCCCCGTTTCTTGTACATCTTCGCCAGTTCGCCGAACAGATCGGCGTTGATACTGTTCGCGTGGATCAGGAGTATCTGGCCGATCTCCCTTCCGAGCAGAACCTTCGACTGCCGCTCCCAGTAATCCGTCTTCGCCTCCATATACGGCACGTACGCCTCCGCGACCCGTCTCCGCAGGTCGTCGTCCTTCCTGATCTTCGCGTTGTCGTAGGCCGCGGCGAAGATGTAGTCCGCGTTGTCGATCGAGACCGGCGCGATCGTATAACCATTTTGCTTCAGGAAACGCGCGACCGAAGCTTTCGTGTCGATATCAAGGCCCGTATGCAGGAACGGATGGCGGAAGTACCGCATCTTCATTCCCTGCTTCTCGAGCAATCCTCTAGTTATCTTTTCACCCTTCGTGATGTCGGCGATGTAGTCATCCACAGGGATGTTGTGGAGGCTTTTGTGCGAGTACGTATGATTCCCGAGTTCGAGTCCGGCATAGAGCCACTGCTCAAGAAGCGCTACCTCATCGGCGATCAGTTGGTCCTCACGATAGAGCTTTCGCTCGTTGACGAAACCGATGGCGGGTACGCCGGCCTTCTTCACGTGAGCAAGAAGTTTCTTTGTGATCTCGCGGCGGACCTCTAGGTCGTTGAACTTGCTGACGACGGGCAGGTCGTCGATGGTCACGGCGACGGTGCGCTTTGACTGCGGGACAGCAAGGGACGTTAGCAGGAGGATCGCGAAGGAAAGGGCAAATAAGTTTCGGAATAGTGATTTCATCTCGGATAAAAAGATTGGAAAAGTACAGAAGAGTTGAACCACAAAGTGCACGAAGGTTTTCACAAAGCACACAAAGAAAAGCTTAGATCACCTTTGCGGCACTCTGCGGCTTGGCGTCTTTGCGGGAGTACACCGCGCCAGGTTCTCGGTCTTCAATAGAAAATTACTGCGGTCTAAGACCTCTCGCAAAGACGCCAAGCCGCAAAGGACCGCAAAGAAGAGCTCGTTTAAGAAGCAAATATCAGCGAGGGATCCGCAAATGCCTTGAACTCCAGAGCGTTCCCGCTCGGGTCCAGAAAGAACATCGTCGCCTGTTCCCCGATCTCGCCCTTGAACCGCACCTTCGGCTCGATCACGAATTCGATCCCGGCCTCGCGCACACGCTCCGCCAGCGCTTCCCAATCGCCCATTTCGAGGATGATCCCGAAATGCGGCACCGGCACATCATCCGAATCTACCCGGTTCGCGGTACGTGCAGGTCCGGCGTTGTCGGAAAGATGCGCCACGACCTGGTGTCCGAAGAGGTTGAAATCGACCCAGTGATCGGAGCACCTGCCTTCGGAACAACCGAGCACGCCGCCGTAGAACTCCCTCGCCTCGGCAAGGTCGTGAACGGGAAATGCGAGATGGAAAGGGGGAAGATTCATAGTAATGAGTGATGAGTAATGAGGACTGAGGACTGAGGACTGAGGACTGAGGACTGAGGAGGATGAACGTGTTTAGGAAACGCGTCAATTTCTTATCTCAGTCCTCAGTAAATTGCTCACAGTCCTTTTTCCGTCATCGGTCCCCCGCACAAGTGCGGGGGCTAAACGGCTTACCGCTCACTGCTCACCGCCTTCGCCATTTGCCTGATCGCCCCCAGGTGATACGCGGAATGGGCGATCATCGCGATCGCGTCTCCGATGTTGTTCTGGTCCCACTCCTCGACCTCGGCGAAGCATTTGAGCGCACCGTCGTAAGATCTCCTCAGGCCTTCCTTCAACACCGTCCATTCATTGTCGTTGACGGTCTCGATCAGCCAGCTCTGGTCCCATTTCACAGGCTCGACCCGCCCGTTGATGAACTCGACGAGGCGGTCAAGGTAGAACTTCAGGTGCTCCACGTGCGCGACTATCGAGGTGGTTCCGAACTTCTCTGAAACCTGTTCGGCCGAGAGCCCTTCGACGGTAGAAAACACGCCTGTCCCTCGGTCCAGATACGCGCTACCGTCCTCGGGAGAGCCTTCAAAGGTCTCGCCGAATATCAGCAGCACGTCCTTCAGGAAATCTTCCGTGCTGATCGTTTCCACTACTTCCGTCATCATCTTCTTTCGCGCCCCGTTTCGCGGCATTCTTCGAACGTGAGATAATCCCGCCTACCCCGAATATGCCGCTTTCAGACCTCGAAAACTTCGTCAGGCTCTTTGCGGAAAGCCTCTCGTCAGGCACATTTGTGAAGGCTACAGTCGGAAATTATAAGGGCGCGAACGGCCAACTGCAAAAGGTCACGGTCCGCCTTGTTTCCACGAGAAAGGGTGAGCTGGTCCAGTTCGTCAACAGATACAAGACCCGCGAAGAAGCTAAGAATTTCTCCCGGGCCGATGTGCCCGCGATCCTGGCAGGCCTGTTCGATGAAGGCTTCCGCTCCGGCCACCTGTTCACGGCAGAGAACGACTTCCAGCTCGCGATCTCGAAGAAAGGCCGTGCGAAGCTTACACGTTCGGCCCCTACGATGTCGGAACTCCCGGACACCTCTCACAACCGAAAACCCGAAACCCCGCTCGACGCCTCCCGCAAATATCTGCATCTGCTGGGGATAACGACGCCGGAAGGCAAGGTGCGCGATAAAAAGCAGGCCAAGTTCAGGCAGATCGGAAGGTTCGTATCGATACTCGACGGCCTGATCGAGGAAGCCGGACTCAAAGGCTCCGAGCGGATCGAAGTGGTGGATATGGGGAGCGGAAAAGGTTATCTGACCTTTGCTCTCTATGACCACCTTGCAAACACCCTCTCGCTCAACGCGGAGGTGAAGGGTATCGAAGAGCGGGATGAGCTTGTCGCACTTTGCGCGAGAGCCGCTGAGGACTGCGGATTCGAGGGGCTTCGGTTCAGCAAGGGATCGATCGTCGAATCAGACGCCGGAACTCCCGACATCCTGATCGCGCTCCACGCGTGCGATACGGCCACCGACGATGCGATCTTCAAGGGGATCGTAGCGGGATCGAAGGTCATAGTCGTCGCCCCCTGCTGCCAGAAGGAGCTCAGGCCGCAGCTCGCGTATCCGGAAGGCGCATCACCGCTCAATGTTTTCGGGCTTCTGCTCGAACGCGAAACCGAGTCGGTGACGGACGGCATCCGAGCGCTTGTCCTGCGCCACAGGGGATACAAGGTAAGAATGATGGAGTTCGTCTCTCCCGAACACACTCCGAAGAACAACCTGATCACGGCGGTCCTCGAGCGCCGGCCTTCGGAAGGAGCGCCGGCCGAGGCCGAATCGGTGATGCGGCATTACGGGATCACCTCTCAGAGACTGCGCACACTCCTGCGAAATTCCGGCTACTCGGACTGAAAGCCCTTCGGTTTGGTCTGCGTATTGCTTTCCACGTAGGATGCCGGTCCCTCCAGCGAACCGGTAAATTCAGCCGATCCAGCGATTTTTGCTGCATTTCAGGCAAATAGCAGTTCCGAAAACCAAAATCGAAATAGCACTATTTGTCAGCCGGCAAATGCCGAAAATTGTCACCGACCCTCATCCGATCGGCTAACTCCACGCTCCCTCAGCAAAATCCGGAACCAAAAGACCAACCTACGACTATGAAACTTGAATTTGAATCGCAGAGTGCATCGCTCCCGATGGTCGACCCGAGCCATCTGGAAGATTTCGCGCCGGCGGGAAGTTCATCTGAATCGGATGAAATGCTCCGCAAGGGCATTGATGCCGCGCAAAGCGGCGACCGTTCGGAGGCCAGGGCGTATCTACTGAGCGTAACCGACACAGATCCTGACAATGAAAGCGCCTGGCTTTGGCTTGCTTCGATCAGCGAATACCCGGAGGAACTGCTTGTTTTCCTTAACAACGTGCTCCGGATCGATCCTTCGAACGAACGAGCGCTTGAATGGGCCGCATCGACGAGGGCACTGCTTGCCCGGAACTGTGTCGGAAAAGGCTCCGAAGCCGCCGAAAATGACAACCGGGAGCTTGCGAAGCAGTATTTCATGCAGGCGATCATGCACGACGACCGCAACGAGTCCGCCTGGCTCTGGCTTGCATCGCTTTCCGAATCGGAGAGCGAGAAGCGCTCGCACCTCGGACGCGTTCTGAGGATCGATCCCGCGAACGAAAGCGCTAAAGCGCAAATGGAAGAGTTCAGGGCGCGGGAAACACGCTCGAAGCTGATGGACGCGAACAGGCTGGCGATCGCCGGCGGGCGGGAAGAGGCCGAAATGCTTCTCGCGGAGATCCTCGAGGAAGATCCTTCGCTCGAGGATGCGTGGATGCTTAAGGCGCACCTGGCGGAGTCGTTCGACGAAAAGATCAGCTGCTTCGAGCATGTTCTGGATCTGAACGAGGACAACCAGGTGGCACGGGCGAATCTGGATTCCCTTCGGATGATCGTGAACAGCGCTCCGCAGGCTGAGGAGCCTGCCGAAAGCGCCGCTCCCGAATCGGAAATGGAATCGGCGGAGACCCTTACCTTCAAGACCAACGGCGAATGGGACCACGAGAATGATGAGGACCTTTCAGCCGTTGCTGAATCCCCCGTGGAAGAGGCCGAAGAAGAGGTCGAATTCGAAACTCTCGAGGTCGATTCCGAAGAAGACGATGCGGGTTACGTTTCGGACGAAGTCGAGTTCTCTGCGGAAGACTCGGTCGTTGAGGAGATGGAAGTCTCCGAACCGGACTTCGGACATTTTGACGAGCCGGAAGAATCCGAAGAGGAGTTCTTCGAACTGGCCGAAGCGGAAGAAGAGGAGCCGGCACCGATCGCCCAGCCGGAGGAAGCGGTCTCGTTCGACGCGGCCGAACCGTCCTTCGAAGAGGTCGAAATGGTCGAAGACGAATCCCCTGAAGAGACGCGAAACTTCGTACCAGTGGAAACAGATGAATTTCTCGGCTCGGAGCCGGTAGTAGATACGTCTGTCGATTGCCCGTTCTGCGGCAGCGAACTCGGCCATCAGGCCTTTGTCTGCCAGTCCTGCCGATCCGTCCTCAGCCTCTCGGACCTCGAGATGCTGCTCTCCGGAAACAACGCCGACGCGGAAGTTCTCGGCCACGCGGTGGAGAAGATGGAAACGGAGCAGAACGTTCGCGGAGTCGTGCCTGAAGAGCTCTACTCGCTCGGAATCGCTTACATCAACCTGAAGCAATATCGAAAGGGATTCGAGTATCTTCAGGAATATGCGGCGAAGAACCCGAACGACGTCGTGGTCAGCTCGCAGGTTGACGCTCTGGCGGTAAGGGTTGCCGAGATCGAACAACAGAACAACTCCAAGGAAGCTCAG
>JAGFIQ010000039.1 GCA_024103495.1 Aridibacter famidurans | reverse complement strand
GAGGACTGAGGACTGAGGACTGAGGACTGAGGACTGAGGACTGAGGACTGAGGACTGAGGACTGAGGACTGAGGACTGAGGACTGAGGACTGAGGACTGAGGACTGAGGACTGAGGACTGAGGAGGTTGTCGGACTCTTGACCGACTGTCAAGTGCTTCTCTCAGTCCTCAGTCCTTTCATCTCAGTCCTTCTGATGTCCTCAGTCCTTTCATCTCAGTCCTTCTGATGTCCTCAGTCCTTTCATCTCAGTCCTTCCTGGTCCGCGGTCCTTGTGCCTCTGGGCCGGGTTTGGCACAATTGTCGTTTCCCGCATTGGGAGCCGTTTATCGAGGGAAATGACGATGCAAGAGATCACAGCCACTGAATTGAAAGAGAAGATGGACGCCGGAGAGGACCTGGTCCTCATAGACGTACGCAATCCGGACGAGTTCGCGTTCGCGAAGATCGAAGGGGCGAAGCTGATCCCTTTCGGCGAGGTAATGGCGAGGGCGGACGAATTCGAGACCGACAAGGACACCGTCGTGATGTGCCGCAGCGGCGTACGCAGTGCGCGCGTCATCGAGTTCCTCGAAAGCAGAGGCCAGGGAGGAAGGTTCTTCAACCTCGCCGGAGGCATTCTTGCATGGTCGAACGAGGTGGACCCGTCGGTACCGAAGTACTGAATAGCTTGTCAGGCTGCCTCTTCGGTCTCGATCGCCAGTTCGTCGCTGACGATCTCGATCTCCATTCCTTCCTCGGCCTTCACAAGACACGCATAGGCTGTCTTCTGTTTTCCATCCTTTGAGACAAGCACCTTGCAATTTAAGCAGTCGCCGTTCCAGCACAGGTCGGCGTGTGAAATTGATTCGAGAAAAAGGAATTGAAGACACCTGAGGATGGTGTTGTTCGAAGGCACTCGGCGGCTTGTTCCGTCGACGGTGATATCGATCAGATGTTCGTATGTTTCGAACAGGTCGGGGTTCATAATCCTTGAGGCGGCCTGCCTTTACAATCGCCGGGCAGTTGCTAAACTAACATACTTGGGATAAAAAGTAGCGGTTATGTCTTTAGTCATTTATACGAAACCCAATTGTCCCTACTGCGAACAGGCGCGGAGCCACTACAGGGAAAACGGGATAGAGTTCACAGAATACGACGCTCAGAACGACAAAGAACACCAGAAGGACATGCTTGAGATCTCAGGAGGCGACCTTGTTGTCCCCTGCATTGTCCGGGACGGCGAGCACGTACAATCAGGCTGGGGCGATCCGCCCCGCGGCTGAACGATCAGCATCTAGAAGTCGGCAGTTTGCCGGCTCAATTTCTTTTGGGCCAAGAAGTATCGTCGAGGGCCGGGCGGCCCAGCTTTTACATAAGCGGCGCGCCTGAACATCCGAGGTCCTATGACAGAACAGGGTATGGTTGGGTCAAGGATCCATCACTACGAGATAATCAAAAAACTCGGCGCAGGCGGTCAAGGTACAGTTTATCAGGCACTGGATACGAAACTGGACCGGAAAGTCGTCATCAAGGTACTCCCTCCCGAACTCACCGCAAGAACCGCAAACTTCAAGAGATTCGAGCGAGAGGCGAAGCTCGCCTCGCAGCTGGACCATCCGACCATCTGCACCGTCTATGACTTTCACGAAGACGACGGGACGTTCTACATCGCGATGCAATACGTCAGCGGTAAGAACGTGCGTCAGCTTGTCGACGGAAGACCGCTCGAGATCAGAAGTGCTCTGCAGATCGCTATCCAGGTCTGCGACGCGCTTGCTTATGCCCATTCGAAGAACATTATCCACAGGGACATAAAGGCCGGGAACGTGATGGTCACGGAGGACGGCCAGGTTAAGATCCTTGACTTCGGGCTTGCGAAGCTGATGCAGGACGGAGAGCTCGAACATGTGAAAGGCGCCGACCGGACCGAGCTCACCGAACTTGGAATCCCTTACGGGACCGCGACATACGCGGCGCCCGAACAGGCGAAGGGCGAGAAGACCGACCACCGGGCGGACATCTTCTCGACAGGCGTGCTTCTTTACGAGCTCTTAACCGGCATCTGGGCCTTTCAAGGCAAGACGGTGATCGACGTGCGGCATCAGGTCCTCTACGGAACCCCGGTGCCGCTCCAGGAGATGAGGCCCGACCCGGTGCCTCCCAGGCTTCAGGAGATCCTCGACAAGTCGCTGGCCAAAGACCCGAAGGACAGGTACCAGAAGATCGCGGTGATGCGCGACGATCTGAAAGAGGTCCTTCAGC
This sequence comes from Aridibacter famidurans, assembly GCA_024103495.1. Classification (GTDB taxonomy): domain Bacteria; phylum Acidobacteriota; class Blastocatellia; order Pyrinomonadales; family Pyrinomonadaceae; genus Aridibacter; species Aridibacter famidurans. The sequence goes on along the minus strand of JAGFIQ010000039.1, from coordinate 90,587 downwards.
AGATAACGGGGATCCCGATCGAACACGCCGATCTTAGGAAGCCCCGGCATCTGGATAATGAAAGCCCGGTCAAACGAGCGTGGAACTGGCTCACGGGCAAATCAAGCGCTGACAGTTCGACTCAGACGACGCCTTCCTCGGCTCCCTCACAAACGACGCCGACCTACACCCCGGACACGACGCTGACCGCGACGGGAAAAGAGAAGAAATCGGTCGCGATACTTCCCTTCAAGAATCTCAGCAAGGATCCTTCGGCCGACTTTTACGAGTTCGCGCTTGCCGATGCGGTGATAACCGAACTGGCGAAACTTCGTTCACTCGTCGTAAGGCCGAGTTCGGTGATCGCCAAGTTTCAGGGGAAGGACTACGACGAGCGCGAGGCCGGACGCGAGATGGGTGTTCACGCGGTGCTCACGACCGGCTTCCTGAGCTCGGGCGACAAGATGAGGGTCACGCCTCAGCTTCTGGATGTCCAGACCGGAGAGATCCTCTGGAGCGACCGCATCGACGCGGAGGATCACGACATCCTCGCGCTTCAGGACACGATAGCTCAAAGGATCCTCGACGGGCTCGCGCTAGAGCTTTCGGACCAGGAACAGGAAATTCTTGGAAGGCGTCCGACCGAGAACGCGGAAGCGTACGAGGAATACCTGCGCGGCAGAGACAATTTCGGGCGGTTCATATTCCGGACCGTCTCTGCGGAAGACTGCGAGGCCGCGATCGAGAACTTCAAGCACGCGATCGAGCTCGATCCGGAGTTCGCTTTGGCCTATAGCGGACTCGGAGCCTGCTACGCGAACCGCATCTTCAAGGGAATGGGCGAGGCGGAGGATTACACATACGCGGAATCCGCGTTCAGCAAGGCGTTCAAGTACGATCCGAACGTTTCGGAAGCGCGGGTGCTGATGGTGATGATCTATATGGCCCGCGGTGAGAAAAAGAAGGCGCGGGCGGAGATCAAGCTGCTGGAGGAACAGTTCCCGAACGAAGCTCCGATCTACTTCGTCAAAGGCGTGATCCACAGGCTTGACGGCGAGTACGACGAATCGCTGAAGGCTTACCAGAAGCTCGTTAAGCTCGACCCCGCCGCGAGGGTCGTGGCGAGCTACAACCGGGCGCGCATTTACAACTACCGCCGCGAGTACGACAAGGCGCTGGAAGAGCTCGACAAGGGCGCCAAGGTGGAACCGAACCACCCGATGATCAAGATCTTTCGTTCAGCGACCCTGTTCTATATGGGCGAAGTGGACGAGGCGATCGAGACGATGCGCGACGTACTGACGAAGAACCCGAAGATGGAAGGCATCAAGCCGCTGTTCGGGATATTCCTGGCGCGTCACGGAGATACCGAAGAAGCGCGCGCCCAGCTGACCGAGGAGGCGCTTTCCATCTCAAAGGCCGACCACGACATGGCGTACTGGGTAGGCGCGACCTACGCACTTCTAGGAGAAAAGGACGAGGCTTTCAAGTGGCTTAACCGGGCCATCAAGCTGGGCAACGAGAACAGGCCGCTCTACGAAACAGACAAAAGCCTGGACCCGCTTCGTGACGATGAGCGGTTCCAGGCTCTTCTCGAAAAACTGGAACGGTGAACTTAAGTCCGGTTCAGGCCGAGACTTCTTCTTCAACCGTGATCATTTCCCTTACCTGAAGCTTCAGGTGCTTCTCGAACTGACGGGCCTCGTTGACGCCTCCGAAAGAAAGCTCTTGCAGGTTCGATTCGATCCTCTTTCTGTAGTCAGAAACCAAAGAATCCGAAACCCCGAGCTTGTCCGCCACTTCCAGCTGCGTTCCGCCGTCGGAATTCAGGTAGCAGTACCAGAGGATGTTGATCATTCGGTTGTACTGCTTCGCTTTGCCGCGTACGGATTCCTTCAGACAGTCGAGGAAATCGTCGACGAACCCCGCGGCGGCCTCTTCGGCCTCACGCCTCAGATAATCCTCTTCGGGTGTTTCCCTCGAATCCACCGGATCAAGATCCACGTAGCGGTCGTCGTCTGTGTTGGTCGGCGCCGTGATCGGAACAAGGTAAATGTCCATCACGGGAAGCCTGGACATCACGAGTCCGCGGATGGCCCGAATGTTTACCGGCGAATCGACCGCCTTGAACACCCGGACAATGAGTTTCTCTAGCTCGGCATTGCTGATCACTATCTGTGCGTCGCCTGTACAGCCGACCATTCGCGTGTCGCGTTCGTGGAAGGAGACCTTCTTGACACGTTCTTCCATTTCCTGCTGGCTGCGTGTCCTTTTGCCGTCCTGCCAGTCCGACAGTCCGAAAACGCGTTCGGCGAGCCTCCGGTGTATCTCCGGACTTCCTGTGTTGTCGAAGCGCTTGAAGGTTTCGCTGGTCTGGATCAGCGTCGAGATCCTTCGCGCAAGCCTGTAAGATTCCGGATGCCGTTTGCGAAGCTGAGCGGTGAGGAGATTCGTAAGTTCGATCTGGCTGATCTCGGCCTCGATCTCCTGATCCGTCATCTCGGTGTCCAGGTAGTGCTGGAACCTCTCCTTGCTGAGAAGCGCTACAAACAGTTCCTGAGTCATGTCCGAATAGACGTTGTAGCGTCCTTCTTCAACCAGGAATCCGGCCTTCTTGGAAGCACGAACCAGGGGGTGCGACGACACAATGCGGTGAAGCTCGGTCCAGATCTGGTTAACGTCGGACGTCTTGAGGCTATCGGTCCACTTCCCGACGTTGATCCTTTTGTTCCTCTTGAGAAACTTCTTCTTCGGCTTCCCGCTTGGTCCCGCCTTTTTCGTGTCAGAACTCATAGATACCTTCAGTTTGCCCGAAATGGTAGAACTTCCTGAGGGGACTGCCGCAGCGAGACATTGATCGCCGTCTCTTCCCGAATGTGGCGATTCACAGGTGTAACTCCGCCATGCAACCTGTCGCTGCCGCAGTCAATTAGGGTAGAAAATCTGTTTAACTTGATCGCCGAGCTTGGCGTTGTAGGTTGGGGTTCTTAGGAGACTGTATCGCTCCTGACCACATTTAAGATATTAACAGGTCTCATTCGAATGAGCAACACTTTTTTGTTTTATTAAACACTGTTGTTGTAATATCGCTAAAGTCTTTGATCCTGCCGTTTAAGGAGAGACAGAACTCCAATTTCAGCTTCACGAGCGTCGATCTCTCGTTCAAGTTGTGGAACCGCGCGGCAATTGTTGATTTAGTTCGGTAGGCAGTTTCAACAAGGAAAACAGTGTATTTTCGGGGCCTCGGAAGGTCCCGTTCCAGGCTGACAGTGTCCGGTATGTTCCAGAACAGAACGTCGGGATTCAGCAAGAGCGCCGATTGTCCTTCATCGGATCGGCTGCTCGCGTTCCGACAAAAGAGGCTCGGCATTTTTGCTTCCGACATAATTGGCAGGCACGTGGTTGCGTGTGATTTCTGCGCGGCAGAACTGGAGTTCTACCGGCACTTCCCCACGATCCCGGATGAAGATGTTAAGCCGGATCGGATACCCGGTCCACTTTACGATCTTGCCCAAGCGATCCTCACGAACAGAACTTCGGGGATCAACGCTCTCAGGACGATCGTCGGAAAACACGGCGACGAGGACTGAAGGGGCACCCGCACTCTGTCTTGTCCGATCTCAAGAATTAGGTTCGATCGCAGACAGCCGGAAACCAGGCTTCGCGAATGGTCGTGATGGCGCGGTCAGAAATGGATCGTCTCCTTTGCGGAACTTGGCGTCTTTGCGCCTTGGCGGGAGCCTCTCCCTTTTTGAACCTAACCGCTCTCAGGACGGGTGAGTATGCATAAAGACTCTCGCAAAGGCGCGAAGCCGGAAAGGACCGCAAAGAAATCTCAAATCCAGTCGCAAACGGGCCTCATGCTCGCCCGATGATCTCGTCGATCACTTCCGGAAACTCCCAGAAGCCTGTCTTACCGACGACCCACTCCGCGGCGGAGATCGCTCCCGACGCGAAGCCTTCGCGTGAGCGAGCCGTGTGCTCGAGAGTTATCTGATCGAACGTTCCGTCAAATCCCACAATGTGAGTCCCGGGGATGTTTCCCGCGCGAGTCGAGGCGACACTGAATCCCGGATCGATGTGCTCTTCCACGATCGACTTCAGCTTCAAAGCGGTTCCCGAAGGCGCGTCAACCTTCCTGGAGTGGTGGCGCTCCTCGATGAACGCCTCGTAATCGTTAAAGCTCGCGACCATCTTTGCGGCCCGGTCCACGATCCTGTAGAAGAGATTGACGCCGATAGAGAAGTTCGCGCCATAGACGAAAGCGGCGTCACTTTCCTCGACGACCGCCCGGACAGCGTCAAGATCTCCAAGCCAGCCGGTGGTTCCTTCCACGAGCGGAACGCCGGCGACGGCGCACGCTTCCGCGTTGCGCATCACGGCTTCCTTGACCGAGAAATCGATCGCCGCGTCGGCTCCGTTGAGCCGCTTCGCGAGATCTTCGGCACCGGTCCTGTTCGATTCCTCGTCGATCACGGCGCACACCTCGTGCTTCCGATCGCGCGCGAGCCGCTCGATGATCTTACCCATGGCACCGTAGCCTATGATTGCAATTCTCATTGATTTTTATAGACACAGATGAAGGAGAGAAACACAGATTTTGTTGAGCTCGTTTCTGCGATTTCCACGACTCACAGAACGAGACGCCGAACATAAATCCTTGGCTTTCCGAAGTTTATCAGAAGGCAGATCTTGTAGCCCGTGGCCCTCAAATAGTTTAAGCATTGTGCTGCGTGGATCTTGTCAAGATTGTTTACTGCCTTCAGTTCGACAATTACTTTGTTCTCGACGATCAGATCCGCGACGAAGTCTCCGACCACATGGCCCTTGTATTCGACCTTGATCGCATGTTGCTGCTCGAACTCGAATCCTTTGCCGCGGAGTTCTATCGAGAGGGCGTTCTCGTATACTTTCTCAAGAAACCCGACACCCAACGTGTTTGCTACGGCGTATGCCGAACCGATGATCTTTTCTGTAACGGTGTTGATCCCTTCAGGATCATCTCCTTCTCCTGCTATCGCTCTGATCAGATCGGATCTCGAACTCTCGGTCATTGTTTGGTCCTCCTTGAGTGGGTGACACAAACAATAACCCTGCAAACGCACTTATGTCCTTAATTGAAATAAAACGTTCTAAATTCTAACTTCGGCTCGCAATAAATCTGGCTGGTGTTTATGAATCCGCATTCGTTCACCAACGGCCAAAACTCTCTGTGTCCATCCCCTTCATCTGTGGCTAATTTCCTTCGAGTAGACGAACAGCGAGATCAACATACAGTTCAACCGCCGATTCAAGGTCCGCCTTCTTCACGAACTCGTGCGAAGTGTGCGCGTCGAGGATCGATCCGGGACCCAAGAGAAGCGGCGTACCCCAGTTCGTCAGCTGCGGAATATCCGTCGTGAACCGGACCACCTTCTGCCTGAAACCCTCGACCGGGAGCATCTTCACAGGCAGGCTGCAGGACATCGTCTCAAGCTCGCCGCGGCCGCTGACGACCTCCTCGAGCTTCGCGATCACAGGTCCGTCATCGGTAGCCAGGCGGATGTGAAGCCCGGCCTCGGCGAACGGAGCGACGACGTTCGTTTTCAGCCCGCCGCTGATAGTTCCGACGTTCAAGGTGGTCTCGCCAAAGAACTCGTCCCCCGGAAGCCCGGTCGATCTTATGTCGTGAAGTATCTCTACGATCCTGTCGATCGCCGAATCGCCCATCTCCGGATATGCAGAGTGAGCCGCCTTCCCTTTCACTTTCAGGAGCATCCGCAAAGAGCCCTTCGACCCGATACCAAGCTCGTTGTCGGTCGGCTCTCCGTTGATCAGGTAGCGGCACTTCGAGGCGATCGGAAGGTCGTTCGCCGCCTTCGAGCCAAGGGAAGACTCCTCTTCGTCGACCGTGAACAGAAGTCCGATCCGAGCCTCTCCTTCGCTTCGAAGTCTCTCCGCGGCGATGATCTGCGAAGCGATTATTCCTTTCGCGTCGCACGAGCCGCGCCCGTAGATCTTTTCCTCATCCTCGGTCGGCGGGATGAACGGCGGCACCGTGTCCATGTGTGTCGAAAGGAACACTTCCGGCGAATCTGACGCGATCGCGATCACGTTCTTCCTTCCGTCGACGACCTCCTGCAGTTCGACCAGATATCCGAGTGACGTCAGGTATTCGCCCAGGAACGCCCCGACCGCCTGCTCCTCTCCGGAGACAGACGGGATGGACATAAGCTTTTTAGTGAATTCAAATAGATCCATTATTCAGAAGGCGGAAAGAACCGGCCGTGGAGTCGGCTGATCACGTCGCGGACATACTCTTCCTTAACCACAAATGTCAGGTTCACGCTTGAAGCGCCGTGGGAAATAAGGGAAACGTTCACATCGTCGATCGTCGAGAAGATCTTTGCCGCAAGCCCGGACGAATCTCGCAAGCCCTCGCCGACAATGCAGATCACCGCATACCCGTGCTCGACCTCGACATCTCCCAGCCTTTCGAGCTCGGTCACGACCTTATCGAGGTACTCGGTGTTGTCCAGAGTAAGCGCGACCGACACTTCCGAAGTCGAGATGACGTCGATCACGGTCCGGAACCTCTCGAACACCTGGAACAGCGCCGACATAAAACCGTACGACCCGAGCATCCGCGCGGACGAGATCCGAAGTATCGTGATGCCCGTCTTGTGCGCTATCGATTTGATCCGGTTTTCGGAGACGCCGCTCTCGGCGAGCACCATCGTTCCGCGCTCGTCGGGCCGGTGCGAATTGCACACCCGCACGGGAATGCTGTGGTCGACCGCCGGCTGGATGGTCTTCGGGTGAAGCACCTTCGCTCCGAAGTACGCAAGCTCCGCCGCTTCGTCGTAAGAAAGAACATCGATCGTCGAAGCGTCGGCGCAGATCCTGGGATCGCAGGTCAGCACTCCCGTGACGTCGGTCCAGATCTGTATCTCACGCGCGTCGAGCGCCGCCCCGACAAGCGCCGCCGAATAATCCGAACCTCCGCGCCCGAGCGTTGTCGTTTCGCCGCTTCGGTTGGCCGCGATAAATCCGCCCATCACCGGGATCTCGCCTTCCGCGACGGACCCTTCGAGATCGCCGCGCACGAGTTCTTCCGTTTCTTCCCATAGGGGTTTCGCGGACCCGTACTCGTCGTCCGTGACGATCAGCCGCCGCGCATCTACGTGCCTGGCCTCAAGCCCCTCCGCTTTCAGGACCTCGGTCAGGAGCCTTGAAGAGATCTGCTCACCGTATGCGACGATCGCGTCCTTGAGCATCTGCAGGGGAAGCGAGCGTCTCTCGACCCGCATCAGCAGCGAGGAAAGTTCTTCCTTCGCAAGTTCGAGCTCCGCACCGAACGCTTTCCTGCTCTGATCGCCGAGCAGTTCAGAAGAAACCTCTTCGTGCCTCACGAAATGTTCTCCCAGCGAAAAGAAGGCCGCTGAAGAATCCCCCGCCTTCGCGGTCTCGAACGCGGCGAGAAGCGAGTCGGTCACGCCGGCCATCGCGGAGGTCACGACAACAGCGCCGTTGTCTTCCTCACGCTTGACGATCGAAGCCACGCGCGCGAACGCTTCCGGGTCCTTTACGGAGGTCCCGCCGAACTTCATCACTGTGGGTTTCTTTCTATCCACGTAAGCGGCAGATGCGTTTGCTTAGTTCGCGGCGCCCTCCGCGCCCAGTCCTTCGAGCCGGCCGAATGTCTTGTATGAAAGGAGTTCGACGTCTTTCGATAGATACTCGTCCCGCAAAGGCTCTTCGCAGAACAGATCCGTGCTCAGGTATTTCTTGTTGCTGTCGCAGAAGACGGTGGCCACGACGGCGTCCTCGCCGAGCATCTCCAGCGCCCGCAGCGCCGCGATGAAGTTCGCGCCGGAAGAGATCCCGACCGCGAGGCCCAGATCGGCGGCAAGTTTCTGCGCCATTATTATCGCGTCCCCGTCGTGGACCGCGATTATGTCGTCGAGTTCGTCGAGATGGACGATCGCCGGTATGAATTCGTCGGAGATGCCCTGGATCCTGTGGCTCCCGACCTTGTACCCGGTGCTGAGTGTAGGCGATTCGGCCGGTTCGACAGGAAAGAGCTTCACTGCTTCACGCTTCTCCTTCAGATACTTCCCCGTCCCCATGATAGTACCGCCTGTGCCGACCCCCGCGACAAACGCGTCCGGCTCCAGTCCGTGCTGCTCAAGCTGCTGCCAGATCTCGGGCCCCGTCGACCTGTAATGCGCTTCCGTGTTCGCCGTGTTCGAGAACTGGTGAGGAAGAAAAACAGGATCGGCTCCAGAGGAGAGTTCGTCCGCGCGGTCGATGCAGCCGAGAAAACCCCCTTCCTCTTTCGACACAAGAACGATGTCCGCGCCGTAGCTCTTGATCAAGGCGATACGCTCGCGGCTCATCCAGTCGGGCATGTGGATCACGACCTTGTGCCCGAAGGCGCGGCCCATCGCGGAGAACGAGATCCCGGTGTTGCCGCTGGTCGCTTCAGCGATCACGCAGCCTTCGGAAAGAGCGCCGGACCGGTAGCCTTCCTTGAGGATGTGAAGCGCCATACGGTCCTTTATGCTTCCGGTGAGGTTCATATGTTCGGACTTCGCGAACACACGGACCTCCCTGCCCCTGTACCTGAGATCGATCTCAAGCAGAGGCGTGTTTCCGACCATCTGGTCGAGGACGGTTGTTCTGAGTTTCTCGATCATCGGCTATCCGCAGAGAACGGCGCCGCCGTTTATGTTAAGGACCTCTCCAGTGATGTGCTGTGACCAGGCCGACAGCAGGAAGCATATCGAAAGAGCAACGTCGTCTGTCAGCGCGATCCGTTTCAAAGGGATCGACTCGATCACGCTCCGCTTGTAAAGCTCGTCCTCGAAGACCGGCCTGACCATCGCGGTCTCGATCCAGCCGGGAGCCACGCAGTTCACACGTATTCTCGGAGCGAGCTCTGTCGCCAGGCCCTTCGTGAACGAGATCTGCCCGCCTTTCGAAGCGGCATAGTTCGTGTAATTCGCTTCGCCCCTTTGACCGGCCGTCGAAGAGACAAGCACGACCGCGGCGCCCTCGTTCTTTCGAAGAGCCGGCACGCAGCACTTGGTCATTGCCCATGCGGACTTCAGATTCGTGTTGATCACCTTGTTCCAGGTCTCTTCGGACATTTCCTCGATCGGCGCGCCCTCCCAGATCCCGGCGTTGAGCACGAGGTAATCGATCCGGCCGAATTGCTCCAGAGCCGCATCGGCAAGCGCGCGGGCGCCTGCAAACTCGGAAACATCTGCCTGAACCGCAGAGGCCTCGACGTTCTTCCGCCTGCACAGATCGACGACCTCTCCGGCCTCCTCTTCGCGGGAAAGATAATTGACTACGACATTCGCGCCGCCTTCGGCGAGCCTTAGCGCGGTCGCCCTGCCGACACCCCGGCTGGCGCCCGTCACTATCGCCGTCCGACCTTCGAAAAGGTCGCGCGGCAGAGCAACATACTTTCTGGTCATAACTTTGTCGATTACTGCAGTTGTTATAAACTTTTGCCCGAAAAAACTCAAAGCTAACCGCCTTAAAATGCCGTCTTTACGGGCACTCTGGAGCCTCCGATGACCGAAACCGCCGCACTCGACGAACAGAAGATCGCCTGGGAACCCACCGAAGAGGTCGTGGCCAGTTCGAGGCTGAAGGAGTTCATGGACTCGGTAGGAGTGTCGGACTGGGAAGAGCTTTACAGGCATTCGATTGACGACGTCGGGAAGTTCACGGAAGAAGTTCTGGAATTCCTCGATATAACTTTCGATCCGCCATACGAGCGGATCCTCGACACGTCGGAGGGCATCGAGTGGTCGAAATGGTGCGTCGGCGGCGGGCTGAACATCACCGAGATGTGCCTTGACCGCTGGAACAACGAAAAGACGGCGAACCGGCCGGCGGTCGTCTTCGAAGGCGAGGAAGGCAAGGAAGAAGAGGTCCTTTACGGCGAGCTTCTCAGGCAGGTCGAATGGTGCGCCTCGGGCCTCAAGCAGAACGGGATCGGGAAAGGCGACGCGGTCGGAATTCACCTGCCGATGATGGTCGAAACGGTCGTCGCTCTTCTTGCGATCAACCGGATCGGCGCGATCGCCGTGCCTGTCTTCAGCGGCTACGGAGTTTCGGCCATCGAGGCGCGTTTGAACGCGGTCAAGGCGAAGGCTCTGTTCACCTGCGACGGCTTCCCGAGACGCGGGAAGAATGTAAACGCCCTAAGCGTGGCCGTCGAGGCGGTGGAAAAATGTCCTTCGATCGAGCGCGTGATCATCGTGAATCGCCTGACGGACCAGCCTGTCTTCGCCAGCCCCGATCCGAAGTTCATTCATTACAAGAGCCTGATCGATCTTTTCGGGAAGAAACAGCCGGAGCTAGGCGCGGCGGAGAGAACCTCGGCGAACGACCCTCTGATCATCCTCTACACCTCCGGGACGACAGGCAGGCCGAAAGGTATCGCACACGTGCACTGCGGCTTCCCGATAAAAGCGGCTCAGGACATGGCCTTCGGGACCGATGTCGGGGAGGCGACTCGGATCTCGTGGGTGACAGATATCGGCTGGATGATGGGGCCGTGGCTGATCTACGGGGCGCTGATCCTCGGAGGGACGATCGTGATCTACGACGGCTCGCCCGACTATCCGGAGCCGGACCGGATGTGGGATTTCTGCGCGAAGCATCGCGTGGAGATACTCGGGATCTCGCCGACGCTTGTGCGGCTTCTTTCGACCAAGGGCGACGATCTGCCGAAGAAACACGACCTCTCTCATCTTCGCGCGTTCGCTTCGACCGGCGAGCCCTGGAATCCGGGGCCCTGGCGATGGCTGTTCGAAGAGGTAGGAGGCTCGAAACTACCTATCATCAATTATTCAGGCGGGACGGAGATCTCCGGCGGAATACTCATGGGGAACTTCTTGCTTCCTCAGAAACCCGGCTCGTTCCCGGCTCCGTGCCCGGGGATTGCGGCCGAGATACTCGATGTGGAAGGAAACCCGGTCGCACCGGGAGAAGTGGGAGAACTCGCGATAAGAGATACGTGGATAGGGATGGCGCGCGGGTTCTGGGAAGAAAAGGAGAGGTATCTCGAGACGTATTGGAACCGCTTCGAAGGCGTATGGGTCCACGGCGATTTCGCGATGCGTGACAACGACGGGCACTGGTACATACTCGGTCGCTCGGACGACACTTTGAAGGTGGCTGGAAAGCGGGTCGGGCCCGCGGAAGTGGAGTCTCTGTTGGTAGCCGACGAACGCGTGACGGAGGCGGCGGTGATCGGTGTCCCGGACGAGATAAAGGGTACGGCGATGGTCGCGTTTTGTGTCTTACGGAGCGCAGGTGAAGGGAACGCACGCGTCCCGCGTGCAACGGATCCGGAAGGATCCGAGGCTTCGTCAGCAAGCGCAGACTCTGCAGGCGAGCCGCCTGCGCTCCAGTCGACGGAATCGTCCCTCAAATCCCTCATCGCAAACGAAATGGGCAAGCCTCTCACGCCGAAACGGATCCATTTCGTCTCGGCGCTCCCTAAGACGAGAAACGCCAAGGTGATGCGAAGGGTCATCCGCTCGGCTTATCTCGGAGAGGATCCGGGCGACCTCTCGGCGCTGGAGAATCCGGATGTCGTGGACGAGATCTCGGCTTTGGGAGCATAGCTGCCGGTTTCGTTCGTGTTCCTTCGTGATGCTTTGTGGTTGCATTTCAGGAGAAGAACTAACCACAGAGCACACAGAGGTTTCACTGAGCCTCTCGCAAGTCCTTCCCTTCGTGCCCTCTGTGTGAACCTCCGTGACCTTTGTGGTTAATCTCCCGGCCGGCAATTCTCGAACGAAGACTAGACCACAGAGCACACGGAGGTTTTCACAGAGGACACAGAAGATCTCAAGCAATTCTCCCTTGGCGACCTTCGCGTAAGACTATGCGTCCTTTGCGGTTGAATCCCGGTTAAATTGTCGAGTGCTTGAGGGGTACTTCTTACCGAAAGAGCGCAAAGGCTTTCGCAGAGAGCGCAGAGGCTCCCGACTCATCCTAGGGGCATACTCAGTCAAGTATCAGCCGATGAGACTACTTCACTCCGTGTCCTCTGTGAGAACCTCCGTGACCTTTGTGGTTAAGCCTTCTTCCGGTCAATCGAAACCACAGAGCACACAGAGTCTCTCGCAGGTTCTTCCCTTCGCGACCTTTGCGCGAACCTTCGCGTCCTTTGCGGTTGAATCCAAGTTTAGGTGTTGAATACTTCGACATTAATTCACCGCAAAGATCGCAAAGATATTCGCAAGGAGCGCAAAGGCTACCGACAGGCCAGGTGGTCATATTTAGTTGAGGATCAGGGGATGCGACATCATCCCCTTCATCTTCGTCAACTCCCCTTCCGAAAGGCCTCGACCGCTTCCATCACCGCATCGTCCGTGATCTGAACATGCGCGCCGAGTACGCGGTCGGCTTCCATCGAAAAGCCTTCACACGTCGCCTTCGCATAGCCGTTCTTCACCTTCCAGAAATCGCGAGCGAATCCCGTATCGGCCGCAATGCCCGCCAGGAAAGATTCGAGGTCCTGCCAGCGGTAACCTTCCTGATAAAAGAGCTCGATCTGGTACAGGCGCCCCCTGAAGAAGCTGAGATAGATCGCCCTCACGCCGGCGAGCCTTCCCTTTGCCGGTTTCTTGATCCAGTTCTTGAAGAACGTCTCTTCGCCTTCAGTATCCGCCTTTACCTTTAGGTCGGGCCGCGTGACCGAATTGACTTCCGACAGGGTCATCCCTAGTCTCAGGTTCATCAGCCGCGGCGGCTCGGTGACGGTGCACTCCTGTGCGGTCGAGTAAGAGGAGAGAAACAGGATGGACAGGATAAACAAGGTAAGGCGCATATTCGCGGGGAATTATAAACGATGACGGCCGAGCCCACTATCAAGAATATCTCTCAAGAGGACCTCGATCCGATCTGCAGGGAGCTGTCCGCCGGCGACCCCTCGATCCGGAGGGCGTACGAGCAATACGGATCCCCTCCGCTATGGGCACGCGAACCTTCGTTCGCGACGCTGATCCACATCATCCTCGAACAGCAGGTTTCGCTGGCATCGGCGAAGGCGGCATACGAAAAGCTCCTGGAAACCGTCGACGAGATCACGCCGGAGAACATCCTCGCGCTTTCGGACGGGGAAATGAAGGCCGCTTACTTCTCACGCCAGAAAGCCGTTTACGCCCGGGAGCTTTCGAAGGCCGTAGTCGAGAGGCATCTGGTGATAGAAGAACTCGGGACGCTGCCCGACGAAGAAGTGCGGACCGCGCTAACGCAGGTAAAAGGGATCGGCCGATGGACCTCCGATATCTTCCTGCTGATGTGCCTGCTGCGGCCCGACGTCATGCCGGTCGGAGACATTGCCCTGCACCAGGCGTGGAAGGAACTGAGAGGCCTTGAGACTAGACCGACATCCGCGGAGTTTCCCTCCGTCGCCGAACGCTGGAGGCCGTACCGATCGGTAGCCGCGAGGCTGCTTTGGCATTTCTATCTTTCGGAACGGGGCAGGTCCTAAGAAGGCCTTGGGTCCACAAGAGACGATTAAACCACGGAGGACACAGAGGTTTTCACAGAGGACAGGGAGGAGCGAAACGAATGCCTTCCCTTCGTGTACTCCGTGCATACCTCCGTGACCTCCGTGGTTAGTATTCGCCTTCCCACATCTGACCGGAAGCAATGATTCGAACCACAGAGCACACAGAGGATCTCACAGAGAGCACGGAGGCTTTGGCAAATGCTTCTCTTTGCGTCCTTTGCAGTTGAATCTCCTGGCAGAAACCAATAATCCAGGACGATTTTTCACCGCAAAGATCGCAAACGTATTCGCAAAGCGCGCAAAGGCACCCGACACGTCAAGAAGTCATTTTTCAGTCAGGTATCAAGGGATTGAAGATCTTCCCTTCGTGTTCTCCGTGTAGACCTTCGTGACCTTTGTGGTTACTTCTTCCTCTGACTTCTCTGATGGGAAGTGAACCACAGAGCACACAGAGGTTTACACAGAGGGCACGGAGGACCTTAGAATTGGATTTCTTTGTGAGATCTGTGAAAACCTCTGTGTTCTCCGTGGTTTAATCTCCTCTTGAGAAGCGCCTTTTATCGAAGAATTAACCGCAGAGGACGCAACGTTGTGGAAGGTCCTAGGCCGGCCCTTCGATCACGCGACGTTTCACCGGCGAGGAAAGCACAAGAGAAGTCGTCGTGATCCCGTACGGCGTGAGTTTGTCGATCAATGTCTGGAGATGCTCCACGGACTCGAGCGCGACCTTCATTATGAATGAATCCCCGCCGGTACCGCGGTGGCATTCAAGGACCTCCGGAGAGTTCTGCGCCACCTCGACGATGTGGCTGTAATCGACGCCAGTAATGCTCATCCGTATGAAGCCCGTAACTGGAAGCCCGACTTTCGAGAGATCCAGTTCGACTCGGTAGCCCGTGATCACTCCCGCGTCTTCAAGCTTGTGCACTCGCTCGATCACTGCCGGAGTGGTCAAACCGACCTGACGGCCCATTTCCGCAAAGCTCGTTCGCGCGTCCATTTGGAGCACTCGAAGCAGTTTCCAATCGATCTCGTCAAGCATTTTAGAAAGTAAAGCAATCTGGTCTCACAAACTTATAAAGTAAGTTTAGCACGGCCCGAAACCTTATCAATGCCATTCAATGGGAAGGCGAAATCCGATAGGATATTATGTTGTCTTAAATCCCCCCGATCTTTACCTTTTTCAAGAGCGAAAGGAGAACACTTGATGCTGCCTGATTCCATACCCTCCATAGAAAGCCCGGTCGAGGTCCGAAACTTCGAGGTCGCCGATGAAGACCTCCCAGCGTTTGAGGACATGCCCTTTGAGGATATCGAGGAACTCCCGCTCGAGCATCCGGGCGCAAAAGATCCCGAATACCGAAAACGCAGAGACTACATCGCGAGCCTCGCGAAGAATTTCCGTGAGACCGGGGTGATCACCGATGTCCCGTACACAGAAGAGGAACAAGGGGTTTGGAGGTACGTCGCGGAGGAACTGGAAGAGCTTCACAGGAAGCACGCGTCTCCTTTCTATCTGAAAGCGAAGAAGAACCTGGGGATCAGCAACGAGCGCATTCCGCAGCTTTCGGAAATGAACCGGAAGCTCGGCGAACTAACCGGATTCCGCCTGGCGCCGATCGAGGGCCTTGTGAACACAAGGTCGTTCCTGAGCTGGCTTTCGTGGAGAACGATGCTCTCCACGCAGTACATTCGCCATCATTCGAAGCCCGGCTACACGCCGGAGCCGGACATCGTCCACGAGGCGATGGGCCACATCCCTATGTTCACGAACCAGGCGTTCGCGGATTACTCGCAGTTCATAGGCCACGGCGCGCGGATGGCGACCGACGAGCAGATCGAACAGCTTGGGAGGCTTTACTGGTTCACGATCGAGTTCGGGCTTGTCGAAGCGGAAGGCGAGATCAAGGCCTACGGCGCGGGCGTCTTGTCTTCGTTCAAGGAGATGGAGCACGCGTTCTCGAGCGACGTCGAGCTGAGGGAGTTCGACCTCGAGACGGTGATCAATCACGATTACACATATTCGGACATCCAGCCTGTGCTGTATGTGGTTCCCTCGTACCAGTTTTTGAAGGACGAAACGAGGCGGTTCATTGAGACGTTTGGGTCGTGATTAGTGAATCGTAAACCGTGAATCGTGTCAGTAGCCCGCGCGTGAGCAAGGGCGAAACTCGCGATGTAGGTAGTAAATCGTGAAGTGTAGGGGCAGGGCTTGTCCCTGCCTGGTACTCCGACGGACGCGGAGAGCGCAGAGACTTTGGCCTTTTGGGCTAAAATCGGGCATTTACGTTGTGATCGCTTGTTTGACCCATCTTGAGGTCACAATTTGTGATCTCAAGACATAATGCATCAAGTCACAGCTCTACTGAGTTCGTGACCAGACTTTTGACAACCATACAGGCAGGATTTGGTGCTGCATTGCAGCAACCTCACCACCAAGACTATGCCAAAGAAGAATGACGTAGATCGATTTGATGAAGAGTCGATCTCCCGCAAGATTCGGGAAAGGATACTTGAGATCCGGAACGAAAGGGTAATGCTGGACAGCGATCTGGCCGAGCTTTATGGAGTCCCGACAAAGCGTCTCAATGAGCAAGTCAAACGGAATTCGGCTCGCTTCCCGGAAGACTTTATGTTTCGTCTTAACGACGATGACGTGAAGAGCTTGAGGTCGCAAATTGCGACCTCAACTCCCGAGCACGGCGGAAGGCGCTACCGGCCATACGTTTTCACCGAACAGGGAGTGGCAATGCTTTCCGGAGTGCTAAACAGCGATCGAGCTGTCCAGGTCAATATCGGAATCATGCGCGCATTTGTCGAAATGAGGCGAATGGCGACCGCATATAATGAGATCGAACAACGATTGGTTAAACTGGAACAAGAGATCGGAGAGCACAACGAGCATTTCAGAAAGGTATTCTCGGCGATTCGGTTGCTGATGGCTCAGCCTCAGTCGAAGACCAAACGGATCGGGTTCATCGATGAAAAGGACGACAGCAACGATGAATGATCGAGACTCCGTTAGACGGAGGCGTGGGGGAATACCTTCCCGGTCGCTTGCTATTTCGGCGCTTCTACTCGTAATTGGCGTTAGTGGGTTCAGTCAAACCAAGATACCCAAGGAGAACAAGTTTCATTTAAGGCATCACCTGATCTTCCTTAAGGAAACGGCTCCCCGTGTTTCGCCAAGCAGAATTATCTTCACGGAGAAGAGCATCTGCAATTTTGATGGGAGCGTATACGATGGTCGAATCCTTAACCGCGACACGGAAATCGAGCTAATCTCGATCGACCGAGAGAACAGCCCGGCAAGAGTCACGTTTGGATCGGCAGACAGGAGATTCGATATCTTGGTAGCCAACTCATCCGACAACGAATTCAAAAGGTCTTTCGATACCGTTTTCGCGAAGAAAGAAAGAAAAGTAGGGTATCCGAAGGGTATAAAGACTTGGAAGGACGTAGTCAAATACTATGGTTTTCCGATTGCTATTTGCAGAACTGAAGACCGTAAGGAGAGTTGGTTTTACATCGTTGAGTTTTCGGTTGAAGCCTGCGGAAGCTTTGATGGCTGCTGGGTGAGTCTTTCTAAAGAAGGTACTGAGGTTTGGGGCTATATTTAGATCGAAGATTATTTGAGGCAATATTATGTCAGAACAGAACCCATTAGGACTAAAGAAGATACATCACGTCGAATTTTACGTAGGCAATGCGAAGCAGGCGGAGTTTTACTACCGCAACGCGTTCGGATTCTCTCGGATCGCCTATTCGGGCCTTGAGACCAAGAACCGCGATACGACCAGTTACGTCCTGCGCCAGAACCGAGTGAACTTCGTGTTCACGACACCCCTGACCGACGATCATCCGGCCGCCGAGCACATAAAGATCCACGGCGACGGAGTGCGCGACATCGCGTTCCAGGTCGAGGACGCCGACTTCGCTTTCAACGAGGCGGTCAAGCGCGGCGCGAAGGTCGCGATAGAACCGCACGACTGGAAGGACGAGAACGGAACCGTCAGGCGCGCCGCGATCCACACCTACGGCGACACGATCCATTCATTGATCTCGTACAACACGAAGAACAACGGCCACAACTACTCCGGCCCGTTCCTGCCGGGATTCACCGAGCAGAACATTCCGGGCGATGAGGTCGGGATCCAGCTCGTGGACCACATTGTCGGGAACGTCGAGCTCGGCAAGATGAATCACTGGTGCGATTTTTACAGCGAGGTTATGGGCTTCGAACGCTACATCACGTTCGACGACAAGGACATTTCGACCGAGTACTCGGCGCTTATGTCGATCGTGATGTCGGACGGCGGGCACAACATCAAGTTCCCGATCAACGAGCCTGCGGAAGGCAAGGGCGGCAAGAGCCAGATCCAGGAATACATCGACTACTACAAGTCGGCGGGCGTACAGCACGTCGCGCTCCTGTGCAAGGACATTTTGCACACGGTGGAAAAACTGCAGAACAACGGCATCGAGTTCCTGCGCGTGCCCGACACATACTACGAAGAGATCCCGGATCGCGTCGGCGAGATCGACGAGGACATCGAGGACCTGAAGAGGCTGGGCATTTTAGTCGACCGCGATCCGGAAGGCTATCTGCTCCAGATCTTCACGAAGCCGGTTGAGGACAGGCCGACGGTGTTTTACGAGATCCTTCAGAGAAAGGGCTGCAAGGGCTTCGGCAAGGGAAATTTCAAGGCCCTGTTTGTTTCGATAGAAGAGGAACAGCGCCGCCGCGGGAATCTTTAATATGGAACAGGGATGAAGGGGATAAAGGTGATGGGAAGAGCGGTTATTGTGCTTCTCGGACATGCTGTGTTTTCTCTTGTAGTATTTGCGTCTTCAGTCCACGGACAAGATCTTTTGGAATTATCAAATGAGCGGATCAAGGATGAATTGCTCATTGAAATTCTGAATAACGCTAAGATCACCGAACTGGAACCGCCAAGAGCGATCCAATCGAGACTATTCTTGCGATTGTTTGCGATTGGTGAATTAGGCACCTGCGAACCTGAGACGGAAACGGAAGTTGAGTGCAGTGTTCGGTACTATTTGGCGGTGTCGAATGGCGATTTGGGTGTAGCTGGGTCAGTTTTTTACTTGGGCGAAGTTGGTGAGATTTCAAAGATCATATGGCTGGAACCCCCTGATCAAAACGTCGCCAGGCTCCGGCTTGAGGTTCTTAATTACCCTGAAGCTGTCTTTCGCCACGTCCCGAATCTAACGAAACGTAGCAGAGTAGTCGAAGTTCTTGTCAGTCTGGATTCGCTGACAATACGGGACACGCAATAAGTTGCGCGCGTTTTTTCTGTCGCGCTTCGTTTTTCTTGTTTTGTTCCTTAACCCCCTTTATCCCCTTCATCCCTGTTAAATTCGATTATGGTCAATTATCAAACAGGTTTCGGCAACGACTTCGCCACAGAAGCCGTAGAAGGCGCGCTTCCCGTCGGCCGCAACTCACCCCAGAAGGCGCCTCTCGGTCTTTACGCCGAGCAGTTCTCCGGTACTGCTTTCACAGTTCCGCGCGCATTCAACAAACGGACCTGGAAGTACCGCATACGTCCTTCCGTTATGCACGACCCGTTCGAGAGGATCGACAACGGCAACCTCCGGTCGACGTTCGACGAGGCCGAAGCTACCCCGAACCAGCTCCGCTGGAACCCCTTCCCGGTCCCCGACGAGCCGACCGATTTCGTCCAGGGACTCAACACCATCGCCGGGAACGGCAGCTCTTTTTCGCAAGCCGGTATCGCGGTGCATATCTTCGCCGCGAACCGGGATATGAAGGACCGCTTCTTCTTCAACTCCGACGGCGAGATGCTGATCGTCGCCGAGATGAACAGCGTGCGTTTCCTCAGCGAGATGGGGATCGTCGAGATCGGCCCCGGCGACATCGCGGTCATTCCGCGCGGATTGAAATTCCGAGTTGAATTGCCGGACGGAGTCGCGCGCGGTTATATCTGCGAGAATTACGGAGCCCATTTCAGGCTGCCGGACCTTGGCCCAATCGGCGCCAACGGCCTTGCGAATCCCAGAGACTTTGAAACGCCCGTCGCCTGGTTTGAAGACCGCGAGGGCGATTTCGAACTCGTCAACAAGTTCGGCGGGAACCTTTGGTCTGCGAAGATGCGCCATTCGCCCCTCGATGTCGTCGGCTGGCACGGCAACTACGCGCCTTACCGATACGACCTTCGCCGATTCAACACTATCGGTTCGATCTCTTTCGACCATCCCGATCCTTCGATCTTCACCGTGATGACCTCGCCCTCCGGCGAGCCCGGCGTCGCGAACTGCGATTTCGTCATCTTCCCCGAGCGCTGGCTCGTTATGGAAGACACGTTCCGTCCACCGTGGTATCACCGCAACTTCATGAGCGAGTATATGGGCTTGGTCTACGGGCAGTACGACGCCAAGGAAGAGGGCTTTGTCCCGGGAGGCGGATCGCTCCACAACCAGATGTCCGCCCACGGGCCCGATCTGGACGCTTTTGAAAAGGCGACGAACGCCGAGTTGAAACCGCAGAAGCTGTCCGGCACGATGGCGTTCATGTTCGAATCGCGCTATGTGATCAGTCCCACGCAGTTCGCTATGCAGTCCGACTCGCTCCAGAAGGAGTATTTCGAGGTCTGGCAGGGTCTCAAGAAGAACTTCAAAGGCTAGTATTTGTTAAGAGACAGGTCCCGGCGCGTGCGCACGTGCCGGGATTTTCATTGTCCGCCGCTGCCTTTGAATATGCAGGGCCTTTCAACTAGTATCTAGCCTTGATCTAGCCTTCCTCCAAAATGAGCGAACAGGTAAAAGAATCCATCCGGGTACTCCTTTCGGAAGCGATCGACTACGCAGGGCTTTTTCCGCCGGCGGGCCTTTCGATGTCCGAGTCTGTCATCAACTACGCAACATACCGGAACAGCAATTACCGGTGGATGCTCGGCCGGTTCGTTTGTCCGGTAAACAGGCTCGACGAGTTCACCGAAAGCGCCCGTGATTTTTTCCCGCGCGAAGAAGGTGACGAGTGGCGGATCAGCGCACTTGCGACCGATGACGTTCGCGAGACGGCCGATTCGATAGACGAATTCAACGAAGCATTCTCCGGCAAGGCGCGGATCGACACACTTGAACTGAAGGCGCAGTCCGAATCCGAGATCGAAGCGTTGGTGGCCGCGCTTCCGAAGTACCTCACCAACTATTTCGAGCTGCCCCTGAACGAGTCGCTTCCCGAAACGATATCTGCTTTGGCGGTAAATCGGCAGAGAGCCAAGATCCGGACCGGCGGCGTGACAAGCGACCTTTTCCCTTCCGCGAACGACGTGATCAGATTCATACGAACCTGCGTCGCGGCAAACACGCCGTTCAAGGCGACCGCCGGCCTTCATCATCCCGTCCGGTGTTTCAAGCCACTGACCTACGAACCGGAAAGCCCGAGCGGCACGATGCACGGATTCCTTAACGTGTTCCTCGCGACCGGTTTTGCGCGTGAAGGATACAGGCCCGAAATGCTCGAGCAGGTGATGGAAGAGGAGTTCGAGGAAGTATTCGAGTTTTCGGACAACGACGCGATCTGGCAGAAGGAGCACGTGCTGACTGTCTACCAGATCGAGGCACTCCGGGCGAAGGGGATCAACTCGTTCGGCTCGTGCTCGTTCGAGGAACCGATCGCGGATCTTCAATCACTCGGAATTCTCGATGGCTAGCACAAGAAGTTTTTGCCACAGATGAAGGGGATGGACACGGATATGCGGATGCACGATCCATTTTGAAACCAGCCTTCAATTCCCTTTATCGCTCGGTTTCCGAAAGGTAGAAATTCGCGATCCTGATTGAATCATCCTCAGTTTCAAATATCCGTGTTCATCCCCTTTATCAGTGGCTAAATTCCTTTTCAAATTGCAGTTATGATCAATAGTACACACGATTCGACACTCAGAAGCTGGGTGGATTCCGCCAACGATCCCGACACAGATTTCCCGATACAGAACCTGCCGTTTGTGTACTTCGACCGTTCCGGCGCGGACGGCGACGGAGGCATAGGCGTGCTGATCGGCGATCAGGTTCTCGACCTGACCCGCTGTCGCGAGGACGGATTATTCGCATCCGAAGAACTCGCCGACGTAGCGTGGACACTGCAGAAGGGCGCGGCGGTAAGCAATCTTTTCGATATCGATCCTGACACGCTTTCGGCATTCCGTGCGCGGCTGGTCGCGCTACTCAAAGACGACTGCGACGAGGCGACTCGGAGCATCGTCGAGAAGAACCTGGTCGATTCGAAAAGCGTCCGGTTCGACATCCCGTGCGAGATCGGAGATTACACCGATTTTTACTGCTCGATCTTCCACGCTACGAACGTCGGGAAGCTTTTCAGGCCTGACAATCCCTTGCTCCCGAACTACAACTGGGTCCCGATCGGCTACCACGGTCGCGCTTCGTCGATAGTCGTTTCCGGTACAGACGTGATCCGCCCGAAAGGACAAGGGCGACCGGATCCCGAAGCGCCCCCGATTTTCGGGCCCTCGCGAAGACTCGATTACGAGATGGAAGTGGGTTTCTACGTCGGCAAGGGAAACGACCTGGGAGATACGATCGATATCACCGACGCGGAGAAACACATCTTCGGCCTTTGCCTCGTCAACGACTGGTCCGCGCGCGACATACAAGGCTGGGAATATCAGCCCCTCGGGCCTTTCCTAGGAAAGAGCTTTGCGACGACGATCTCGCCGGCGGTCGTGACGATGGAAGCGCTAGCGCCTTTCCGGGTTCCCGCGTTCGACCGCGGAGACGACTACCCCGCTCCGCTTCCGTATCTTTCGGACGAAGAGAATGCCGGATCGGGCGGGATCGACGTGAAGCTCGACGTGCTGATCTCGACAGCGAAGATGCGTGACGAAGGGATCGAACCGCATTTGATCAGCCGCTCGAACCTGAAGGACCTGTTCTGGACGGTCGGCCAGATGCTGACGCATCACGCTTCGAACGGTTGCAACCTTCAGACGGGCGACTTGATCGCGACGGGGACCGTTTCGGGCAAGGAAGACAGCGAACGCGGATGCCTGTTGGAGATGACCCTCGGCGGAAAGGAACCGATCGAGCTGCCTTCGGGAGAGACGCGGAAGTTCCTGGAGGACTACGACGAAATAATTCTGAAGGGCTTCTGTGAGCGCGAAGGTTTCCGACGGATCGGGTTTGGTGAATGCCGCGGCGTTGTACTTCCGGCTAGTTAAAGAGAGAAGATCTCACCGCAGAGAACGCGGAGATCCTTTTGACCAGTTTCTCCGAACCACTTCGTTCTTCAACAGTACTGAGAATACCGATCGGTCACATTCGTTCTGACATCCGTCGCGACCCTTGCGACCCTCGCGACCTTCGCGTTTGGTCTTCCCTGCGTTCTCTGCGGTTTCTGCGGTTCATATCTTCGGGCCCGGACCGCTTCTTCTGCTAAAATACTCCCCTGATGCCGCAGACAAACGGATTTTCGAGGATTCCCGTCAGGAAGGTCTCGGATGACAGGTCCGAAGACACGTCCGATTCGCTCGCCGTCGAAGAGCCTCTCGAGATCCGTGTAGGTTTTCTCGACGGGGACGTCCGGCGGAACCGCGCCGTGTCGATCACGATGCGCACGCCGGGCGACGATTTCGAGCTCGCCGCCGGATTCCTGTTCACCGAAGGCATCATCTCCTCGCCCGATCAGATCGAGAATATAAAGCACTGCGGACCGAAAGATACCGAAGGCGAGACGAACACGGTCCGTCTGGACCTGTCGGACGATACCGAGATCGATCTGAATTCTCTCGAACGTCATTTCTACACGACCTCCAGTTGCGGCGTATGCGGAAAGAGCTCGATCGACGCGCTTTACACAGGTGCGAAGAAGATCGAACCCGGCGATTTTCGGATCGACGGCGCGCTCATCAACGCGTTTCCTGACAAGCTCCGCAGGCATCAGGATGTCTTCGAACAAACCGGAGGCCTTCACGCCTCGGCGCTTTTCGGAGCGGACGGCGGCCTCATCGAGATTCGCGAGGACGTCGGAAGGCATAACGCTCTGGACAAAGTGATCGGAGCGCGCTTACTTGACGGCGAAACATTCCTGAGTGAGACAGTGCTGATGGTCAGCGGCCGCGCGAGCTTCGAGCTTGTTCAGAAAGCGCTGATGGCCTCGATCCCGATCCTTCTCGCAGTCGGGCCGCCCTCGACGCTCGCCGTCGAACTGGCGAAGGAGTTCGGGATGACGCTCGTCGGATTCGTGCGGGACGGTCGGTACAATGTGTACGCGGGAGCGGAAAGAGTAAGCGGGTTTCAATGATCAATGACCATTGACCATTGACCAATGCCTTAGTGTTCCTTCGTGTTCCTCCGTGGTTGCAGCCGCTTTCGAACCACAAAGAAACGCGAAGCAGCACGAAGAACCAGCGAGTGTGTCGGTAGCCGACTGTCAGAGAGGGCGAAGATCAGGAGCGTTGAAACTACAAAGCGATGAAACTGCGTGTCCGAGGAAATTCGATCCGGCTCAGATTGCTGAAGAGCGAGGTCGCCGAACTGTCCGAGAAAGGCTCGGTGTCCGAGACGACGGACTTCGGCGGTTCGCGCTTCGCCTACAGGCTTCAGGCAGGGTCGGACCGGATCGAAGCTTCTTTCGAAGACGGAACGGTGACAGTCACGGTCCCGGAGAGCGAGATACGCGAATGGGCGGAGACCGGCGAGAAGATCGGCATCGAGGGCGACTCGAACGGCCTCAAGATACTGATCGAAAAGGACTTCGCCTGTCCGACGCGCAAGGACGATCCCGACAATCTCGACGCTTTCGCCAATCCCGAAGCAGTCTGCACTTGACGAAGCTCAAGACCGGCCCGGAACCACTACCCGTAACATGTTCGAAGCCTTCATACTCGCCGGCGGAACGTCCTCCAGGATGGGCCGCGACAAGGCGTCGATCGAATTCGAGGGCGAGACCCTCATCAAACGGACGGCGAGTACCTTGAGAGAAGCGGGCGCCACATCCGTTTCTGTGGTCCTCTCAAAAAGATCTGAAACGGCAGTCCCCGATGCACTTCCCGTTATCCGCGACGAGTTCCCGGAAGCGGGAGCGCTGGCGGGCATCCACGCCGCGTTGAAAGCCTGCGGTTCCGAGATCGCGTTCGTCGCCGCCTGCGATCTCCCTTTTGCAGGCTCCGATCTCGCAAGGCTTCTCATAGAGGCGCTGGAGCTATCCGGCGCCGACTGCGCGGTCCCCGCTCAAAGGGACGGCAGGCTCCAGCCTTTGTTCGGCGCCTACCGAAAAGATCCTGCTCTCGATGTCGCGATCAGGATCCTGGAAGATCCGGCCGCTTCAAATGCCGTCGCGAGCCTGACGGACAAGCTGCGAACACGGACCTTGCCGTTCGACGAGTATTCCGGACTTGCGAACGCCGATCGCCTGCTCCTCAACGTCAATACGCCGGAAGAGCTCGAAGAAGCGGCCAGCGGGAAACGCCCCAGGATTTGAATATCCCGGCCTTAAATCTTACAGTTTAGTTACAGCCGTTCAGTAATTCAGGGTAATCTCGGCTCCCCGCCCTTCCCGGCAAACGATGGAATTCGGTTCGGACAAATTCAGGGAAGAGTGCGGTGTCTTCGGTGTCTTCGGACATCCGGAAGCATCGACTCTCACACAGCTCGGTCTCTTCGCGCTGCAGCATCGCGGACAGGAGGCGTGCGGCATCGTGTCTTCGGACGGAGGGGACCTTCACCAGATCCGCCGTCTGGGTCTCGTTGCGGACAATTTCGACAGAAAGACGCTCGAGCGGCTGCCCGGCGATTCCGCGATCGGCCACACGCGATATTCCACTGCCGGAGCGACGTCGGTCCGCGAGGCCCAGCCCTTCAGCGTCACGTGCCAGCACGGGCAGATAGCGATCTGCCACAACGGAAATCTCCCCGACGCCGCGCGAAGACGGACCGATCTCGAGAAACTCGGGGCGATATTCTCTTCGACGTCCGACACTGAAACGATCCTGCATTCGATCGCGCGTTGCGAGGCCGACAACGCCGTCGATGCGATCGCCAAGGTGCTCCGCGACACCGAGGGCGCATTCTCCCTGCTGTTCCTGACTCCCGACGCGATGATCGCCGTACGCGACCCGCGCGGCTTCCGGCCGCTCGTTCTCGGAAAGAATGACGGCGCCTGGGCGGTCGGTTCGGAAACGTGCGCGTTCGACCTGATCGACTTCGTTTACGAACGCGATGTAAAGGCAGGCGAGATGCTGATCATCACGAAGGACGGACTCGAATCGAGATTCCCGTTCGCGGAGAAGCCTTCGTCCGTCTGCACGTTCGAACACGTCTACTTTTCACGGCCCGATTCGATCATATTCGGCCGTTCCGTGAATCAATCAAGACATCTTCTGGGGAGGCATCTCGCAATGGAGCATCCCGCTGACGCGGACATTGTCGTTCCGGTCCCCGATTCGGGAGTGGCGGCCGCGATCGGTTACTCGTCGGAGTCCGGGATCAGCTTTCGCCAGGGAATAATCAGGAACCACTACATCGGAAGGACGTTCATCGAGCCGACTCAGAGCATACGCTCGTTCGGTGTGAGGCTGAAGCTCAACCCGATCAAGGACCTGATCGAGGGCCAGCGCGTCGTGCTTGTCGACGATTCGATCGTACGGGGCACGACCTCGAAGAAGATCGTCGCGCTCGTACGCGAGGCCGGAGCGACCGAGGTCCATATGCGGATCTCGTGTCCTCCTACGATCTCGCCCTGCTACTACGGCGTAAACACACCGAAAAAGTCGGAACTGATCGCCGCGCAGATGTCCGTCGAGGAGGTCCGCGAACACATAGGCGCCGATTCGCTCGGTTACCTGTCTATGGAAGGAATGATGAAGGCGATCGGGCTGGACCGCGGCGCGGCCTGCGCCGCCTGCTGGGACGGAAGATATCCCACGAAGATCAATGGAAGGGGATAGTGTCCGTAGCCCGACTGTCAGAGAGGGCGTGGATCAGAACTGAGAGCGGAACGCCCACGTCCCGCGGGCGATGAGCGAAGCGAAAGAGGCATCGAGCCCAAGTATCCCCAATTTGCGATAGGGCCGTTTTCTTAGTTAATATTTGAAATGATCAAGCCAAGGGCTTGAGGCGGCTAGAGCGGACGGTACGCCCGGCAAATCTTGTTAGCTTTCGCTGGTTCTTCGTGTTGCTTCGTGAGGCTCCGTGGTTAAATCTCGCTTTGGAAACCACGGAAAAGCACAAAGGAACACGAAAACTCTCGTCACCGCTCACAGCTCACCGCTTACTGCTCACTACAGGAGTCAACACATGCGCTTTTCATTAGCTTCAGTTTTCGTCCTCGCGACGGCGGTCTTCGCGGCCTGCCAAACGCAGGGACCCGACTCGCTCGACGCAACCCGGGATTCGTCACGCGGCGTTCCCGAGGCTTCGGTTACTCAACCGGCCGCGAATGAACAGACTCCGAAGGTCGACGAACACGGCCACGAAGACAACGCTCCGCGTGTAGAGCTTGCAGATGCCAAGAAACTGTTCGACGACGGAGAGGCTTTCTTCATCGACACGAGGTCCGCAAGTTCGTATGCGACCGAGCACATCAAAGGGGCGGTTAACATTCCGGTTGATGCGCTCGAACAAAAGCTGAATGAGGTTCCCAAAGGCAAGACCGTCATTGCCTACTGTTCCTGACGAGACGAACACACTAGTGCCCGTGCGGTACAGATACTGATCGAAAAAGGTTATGAAAAAGTGTTTGCTCTGAAGGGCGGGACCGCCGCCTGGAAGGAAGCCGGATATCCTATGGAATCCGCGGGAGCTGAGAAATAGCGGGACAAGTACGAAAACAGGCCGTGACGTAATTCCGCCACGGCCTTTATTTTTTGACAAATCGGAAACTGAGGAACACGGATCAGGAAAGGTCAGCTTGAGTCCCAGCGAAGCAGCAGACCGAGATCCCTGTGTTCACCTGTCTCTGTCTCTTCACTCTTTGGCCAAGCCTTCGAACTCATAAGCGAAGGTCAGCCGGATCTCATCATCCACGATCTCGGAACGAACATCGCTGATCGCCGCGTTCAGTACACCATTGGTGGCCTCGATCGGCACACGAAATCTCATCTGTTCCCCTTTGACCACCGTGATCGGGTTCACGCGCCGGTTCAGTCCGTTCTGCACAAATCCCGCGACGAGCTTGCCGGCAAACGGCGGCACACCGTCGAGATTAACTGTCTCGACGTCGATCTCTCCGAAGACGGTGTTCGTTTCTTCGTCGAACTTGAGAGCCAACGAAGAACTGCTCCACCCCGAGAACGATACGCATGCGCCGAGTACGGAAACGCTGCCCCTGAATGCCATCGGGACCGTTATCTTCCCTTTATCGAAGCGGACAGCGGTCTTTACGCCGCTGCCTTCCCTGAGGACCGTCAGCTTCTCTTCACAGAACTGCTGCGGACCCTGGGCCGAAGCGAGCTCGACGGGATCGGTCTCCCTTGCTTCCCGCGCGATCTTCAAAGGGAACGCGGGCTCGGTCATGTCGCTGAAGATCGTCTCCAGCAATGAATCGAAGAATCTCTGATCCAGGCTGACGACCGCAACTGCGGGTGTAGCCGTTCCCTCTGACGCCTGTTTGAGCGGCTCTCCCGGAACCGAAGCTGCTTCCGGGACCCCGACGATCAAATACACCGTCAGGATCCCGCCCAGCACAGCTCCAATTAACGCCGCCCCAAGGTGGGTGAGTGTTGTTCTCATCGATTATCTTTTCCGTTCTTCAGCCGGCTTCACGGCTCAGTTCACTGCGTTCCGCGCTGCCTGGGCAAGTTGCGCGACCATCCCCTTCGCAGAGCTGTAGAACTCCTCGATCTGTCTTTGTACGTCTTCCGACTCGACCTTTTCGAGGTCCGTCGGCTCGGCGAACATCGATTCGTCAGCCTCCGTCGACAGATTTGTGATCTCTGTAACGGCCTTGACCCCGGTCACACCCATCACGTCACCTTGTTCCGAAGTGACTGCGGCGACGGTCTTGACCGGCAACTTCGTCTCCTGGTCCACAAGCACGAACGAATCGGTTTCGACATCGCCCACACGCGTCTCGGTCTGCGTCTCGTCAATTATCGAGTAGCGCACGACACTCCGTCCGTACCACTGCTCTTCGCCTTTCCGCCTGACTTGTTCATAGCCTCTTACCTGGCTGATGATCTGGTCCGGTGCGACGAGTTTCCTGAGTTCAAGCCCGAATGTTTCCTTATCGATCTCCGCATACTGCTTCCGGTTAGGAAGCACCACCATCTGGCGTTCGCCAATGGTCAGGTAGACAAGCTTCTCACCGTTCGGCAGGACCATTTCCATCCTGCGCTTGTCACCGTTGCGTGCGACATTGGCTTGCAGCGCCTTGGCCTTCGCCTCGATCTGTCCGGTAGTCCCGACGCTCAATGCGACGGTCGCACGGTAATTCTCGGGTTCGCTGGTTTCGATCGCTCCGGCGGCCGATCTCGTCGTCTCGGTCCGGTCAGTATTTACGGCATCGTTCGAATCAGATGTCTCCGAAACTGCAGGGCCGGGATCGGAAACCGTGCCGCAGGCTGTAAGAAATGCGGCAGCGATCAACAATATCGTTGAATAGTATTTTCTTATAAGTCTCTTGCTTCTCATGTTTACAGATTCCTCCCGTATTCTATTTTGAAGTGTATGGGGAGGATACAGAGGAAGTCTGTAAGGAATGTGTCAAAACAAGGTTCCCGATCTTGAGTTCAAGGTTCCAGGTTCCTGGTTCCAGGCGGTGTGTTCCAGGTTCCCGGTTCCAGGTTCCAGGGGGTGAGTTCCAGGTGCCAAGTTCCAGGTTCCAGGCGGTGAGTTCCAGGGGGTGAGTTCCAGGTTCCAGGCTTGGGGTTCAAACTCGACACAATAGGATCACAGCTTACTGCGTACTGCTTACCGCAAACTGCTCACTGCTCGCTGCTTGCCGCTCACTGCTCACTGCTCCCGGCTCACTGCTTACGCCTCACCGCTTACAGCTCACGGCCAGCCAGCCTCTATCGGGGCTGAAGCCCCTTCTCAGTGTTGTAGTCTCTCGCGATCCCCCCGCTAAAGCGAGGGGCAACTGATATTGCGTTTGTCAGAGGTCATGCGAATCGGCGGAAACACGAAGCGGAAAGTAAGCGTCCCTTCACGCAGCACCATAAACTCCTCACCGCTCACTACTTACGGCTCACGGCTCACTGCCGTTGGTCCCACGCACAAGTGCGTGGGCTAAACGGCTCACGGCTCACCACTCACGGCTCACGGCTTACAGCCTCACGATCCGTGCTTTGCTGCCGTTTCTGGTGTTTTCGTCGAGTGCGTTTCGAGTGTCGATGATCAGCGAAGAGAGCTCGGTCACCCGTTTGTAATCGACATCCGAATGATCGGTGCAGATGATCACACAGTCGGAACCGGAGATCAGGTCATCGGTAAGCTCCTGATTTGAAAGCGGTTCGCCGTCACCGATGGTGTATGCGTGGTCGAACGTCACTTCCGGAACATACGGGTCGTGATAAACGACGTCCGCGCCTTTCGCCCTCAGCAGGTCGATGACCGACAGCGCGGGAGATTCGCGCATGTCGTCGATGTTCTTTTTGTACGCGACGCCAAGAACCAGCACTCTGGAGCCGTTTACAGGCTTCCGGTCGTCGTTAAGAGCCTCCGAAGCGAGCTCGATGACGTACTCTGGCATGTTCGAATTGACCTCTTCGGCGAGCGAAATGAACCTGGAATCAAATCCGTGCTGGCGTGCTTTCCAGGAGAGGTAGTGCGGATCCAGCGGTATGCAGTGTCCGCCGAGGCCGGGCCCGGGATAGAAAGCCATGAACCCGAACGGCTTCGTCGCTGCGGCGCGGACTACTTCCCAGGTGTCTATGCCGAGCGTCTTGCATAGCTTCGCCATCTCGTTGGCCATACCGATGTTGATCGCCCGGAAGGTGTTCTCCCAGAGCTTGCAGGCTTCGGCGACGCGCGCGGAACTAACGGAGTGAACGCTCTCCACGATCTTCGAATAAAGAAATGAGGCGACATCTGTCGAATCCTCCGACACTCCTCCGACGACCTTCGGAATGTTGTGCGTCTGGAAATTCGGATTCCCGGGATCGACCCTTTCCGGCGAGAACGCGAGCAGAAAATCCGCGTCCAGCTTGAATCCGGCCTTTTCGAACATCGGCTGAAGAACCTCGTCCGTCGTTCCGGGATACGTTGTCGACTCAAGGATGACCAACTGCCCTTTCCGCATGTATTTGCAGATCTCCCTTCCCGCCGCGATTATGTACGACATGTCCGGGTCCTTGGTCTTTCGAAGGGGAGTCGGTACACAGATCACGACAACGTCGCAGTCCGCGATCCTGGAAAAGTCGGTCGTCGCCGTGAGTTTCTTGCTATCAAGGCACGCAGCGACATCCTCCGCAGGCACGTCCACGATATAGGATTCGCCCCGGTTGATCGCTTCGACCTTCTTGCGGTCAACTTCGAACCCGATGCCTTCAAAGCCCTCGGAAGCAAACTCGACCACCAACGGAAGCCCCACATAGCCAAGGCCGATCACGCCGATGCGCGCAGTCTTGTCCTCGATCTGTTTCTTTATCTCTTCTTTGATCATTTTCTTGGTTTTCGATCCAGACGCGGATCAGAAAGGTAAGAGAGCAGTGTGAGAATAAGTCGTTTCTCTCCAAACGTCAGAGTAAGTTAAGTGCATTCGCCAGTCAAGATGCGCTTTCACGCTATTGTTCATATGGTACAATTTACGCCGTCCGCACCGTGCCGGATCTGCCGCCGCCGCTCCTCCTGAACCGGGTAGATTCCTTTCAAAATGACCCTCGAGATCACCTCAAAAAATAACGTAGTTCGGGCTATCGCAGATGGCAAGGCCCCAAGGCCCGCCCAGATGGCCGCTGCTAAGGGAATTCTGCCGCTCCCGCAGGTGGATCTTCTGGAGGCGCTCGTCGTGCTGGCGAAGAGCGACGACGACGAAATATCTTCCACAGCGAAGGAAACGCTTTCCGGCCAGGACGAGGCCACTCTCCTTTCAGTGATCACCTCTGAGAGCGCTCCGCCGGTCGTGCTTGACCATTATGCGCTTACGCCCGGAGCTTCTCACACGGTCTATGAGGCGATCGTTTCGAACCCGGCAACGCCGAACGTCTCGCTGATCGGTATCGCGAGGACATCGCGGAATCCCGATCTTCTGGAACTCCTGTCGTTGAACCAGCAGCTGCTGATCAAGACGCCGGAGATAATCGATGCGATCCTCGACAATCCGAACAAAAGCGCCGAGGCGGAACGCCGCGCGAAAGAAACAAAACGGGAGTTCTTCGAGAAAGAGAGAGGCGCCGAACAGATCGCCCGGGAGCTGCGCGCCCAGGGCAAGGACGCCGCGGCGGAGTTCATTGAGACGGCCGAGTTCGCGGAGAACCTGACTGACAATCCCGAGTCTTCGGAAATGAACATCGATGACGCGATGTTCATCGCCGATTTCATCGAGGTGCCGGATGCGGAGGTCGACGACAGCTGGCTTTCGCTCGAGTACATCGAGGAGATCTACGAAGAGACCGAGGCGCAGCGCCAGGCCGTGGTCGACAAGATCATCGGCGATTTCCGCGCGGAAGATGAGGACGAACTCACGACCGAGAAGATCTCGATGATCAACCGGATCATGAAGATGAACATGCGCGACCGCATGAAGCTTGCTATGAAGGGCAACCGCGAGGCGCGCAACATCCTTATCCGGGATCCGAACAAGATAATTTCGACCGCTGTGATCCAGAATCCGAAGATCACGGAGCAGGAGGTCGAGAAGATCGCGAACATGCGGACGGTCAATGCCGACGTGCTTAGAATGATCGCGATAAACCGCAAGTGGGCAAGGAATTACAAGATCGTCCACACGCTCTGCCTGAATCCGCGTAGTCCTCTTGCGAACGTGATGAGCTTCCTTCCGAGGCTCCAGATGATGGACCTGAAGTCCATACCTTCCAACAAGAATGTGCCGGAAGCGGTCCGGAAGCACGCGCTGAGGCTGATCAGCGCCCGCGCCGGAAGATAGCCGGAGCGGTTTACCGGGCATTCGCAGCGTAATAGAATCGAGCCTTGCCGGATCAACCGGCGAGGCTCATTTTATATGGCAGGTTTCTTCGAAAAGCTCCGAACCACGCTCGAAATGATCAAGTTCGAGCACACCCTTTTCGCGCTTCCCTTCGCGTTTCTGGGAGCGGTGCTTGCGGCGGGCGGGCTTCCGACCTGGTGGCAGATACTCTGGATCACGGTCGCGATGGTCGGAGCGAGGAGCGCAGCGATGAGCTTCAACCGGATCGCCGACAGGAAGATCGACGCCGAGAATCCCCGGACGGCAGATCGGGAACTGCCGTCCGGGAAGCTTTCATTGGGCTTCGCGTGGTCGTTCATGATCGCGTCTTGCCTGGTGTTTGTCCTGGCGGCGGCGATGCTGAACCGCTTGACGCTCTATCTTTCTCCCGTCGCCTTGGCGAGCGTGCTCGGCTACTCGTACGCGAAGCGATTCACTTCTTTTTCGCACCTGCTTCTTGGATGGGCGTTGGCGATCTCTCCGACAGGAGCGTGGATCGCGGTCCGGGGAACGCTCGATTCGGAGGTCCCGATCCTCTTGTCGCTGCTCGTGATGATGTGGACGGCCGGATTCGACGTGCTTTATGCTTGTCAGGACTTCGACTACGACCGGAAAAAGGGCCTTCGGTCGATCCCCGCGCGATTCGGGATCAAGGGCGCGCTGTGGATCGCACGTTTGTTCCATTTCCAGGCTTTCATTGTGCTGGTGATCCTTTATCTCGTGACCGGACTGGGCACCCTTGCGGCGATCGGGGTTGGCGCCACGGGAGCGCTGCTCGTTTATCAGCACACGCTCGTGAAGGTTGACGACCTTTCGAAGCTCAACGCGGCGTTTTTCACGACGAACGCGTTCGTCAGCGTTATCCTGTTCGCGACTTTCGGGGGAGCGGTGTTCTTGAGGTGAGCCGTGCGCTGTGAGCTGTGAGCTGTGAGCCGTTTAGCCTGCGCACTTGTGCGCGGGACGGTGAGCCGTTTAGCCTGCGCACTTGTGCGCGGGACGGTGAACGGTGAAAAGGAAGATACAATGACTTCGTGTCTCTTTGTGTTCCTTTGTGGTTAAAAACGGCGGAAACCACGAAGGGACACGAAGCCGGCGCTCAGTCGCGGACCCAGCACGAAGGAACACGAAGGTTCCCCGCGCACAAGTGCGCAGGCTAAACGGATCACTGCTCACGGCTTACCGCTCACTGCTCACCGCTCACCCACCATTCTCAAACCGCAAATTATCCATTCTCAATTTCCAATTCCCGAGCCGCATCGCAGCGTTCGAACCTCAGTAAACAAAAGGCACCGCTTCTGATAAACTTTTCGGAACACCCATTGCCAGCGAGCAGGATATGAACTTCTTCACCGATGAAAAGCTCGGCGCGATCTCGGACAGGATCGACGCCGGCGAGCGATTGAGCTTCGAGGACGGGCTCGCGCTTTACGAGACCGAGGACCTTCACGGGCTCGGACGACTGGCCGACAGCGTGCGCCGCCGAAAGCACGGCAAGACGACCTTCTACAACGTTAATCGCCATTTCAATCACACGAACATATGCGTCGCTGACTGCAAGTTCTGCGGGTTTTACCGCCGGGGCCGTGACGAGGACGCTTACACTCATTCGGTTGAGGACGCGGTGAAGATCGCCGGCGAGGCCGTCGCGGAAGGCGCTACCGAGCTTCATATCGTCGGAGGACTGAATTCGAAGCTTCCGTTCGAGTACTACACGGACCTTTTCTCCTCTCTCAAGAAAACCTACCCTGATCTGCATCTGAAAGCGCTGACGATGGTCGAGCTCGATTTCTTCGCGCGTTTTTACAAGATGAGCGACGAGGAGGTGATCTCGAAACTCGCAGAGGCGGGAATGGACAGCTGTCCCGGCGGAGGCGCGGAGATCTTCGCGGAGCCGACACGTTCGCAGATCTGCGATCACAAATGCGACGGCGAACGCTGGCTCGAACTCGCCGGCAAGGTCCATAAAGCGGGGCTTAGAACGAACGCGACGATGCTCTACGGCCACATCGAGACGCTCTGGGACCGTATCGATCACCTTGTGAAGCTCCGCGAACAGCAGGACAGGACCGGCGGTTTCCAGTGCTTCATCCCTCTTGCTTTCTACCCGCCGGGCACGGCGCTCTCGCACCTGCCGGGTCCCGACGGGATCGATTCCCTGCGCACGATCGCCGTCTCGAGGCTTATGCTGGACAATTTCGATCACATAAAGGCCTACTGGGTAATGCTCGGCAAGAACCTCGCGCAGGCGGCGCTTCACTTCGGGGCCAACGACCTCGATGGAACGATCACCGACGGCGGTGAACTCACAGAGAGCTATTCGGTGGAGTTCGGCGAGGTGAAAATGACGAAAGACGAGCTGATCGCGCTGATCGAGAACGCGGGATTCGAGGCGGTCGAACGCGACACGGTTTACAATCGCGTCGAACGCGCTGCGGTCTGACGCTTATTTTCTGTCCGATTTGAGGACCTGCCGGTGAATGACGCAAGAGCCAGCCTCGGAAAGATCCTTCAAAACGCTCACGCAGGAGAGATCGCGGCGGCTTTCGCTTACCGCGGTCACTGGAAATCGGTGAGCGACGCAAGAGAGAGGGAAAGAATAAGGCAGATCGAAGACGAAGAATGGGACCATCGGTCCCGCGTCCGTTTCTGGATGGAGGAATTGCACATCCGGCCCAGGAGAACCCGGGAACTTGTCTTCCGTATCATCGGGAGAGGGCTTGGAGTTCTTTGCTTTGTTTCGGGCAGATTTCTTCCTATGTATTTCGCCGGCCGCCTCGAAAGCCGGAACACCGCCGAGTACCTCGAAGCAGCGAAGTTCGCCTCGATTCTGGGGATGGAAGACTGCGTTTCTGATCTGATCCATATGTCTGACAAAGAAAGGGAGCACGAGGAGTACTTTCGCGAAGTCGTAAAGGGCCACTGGCTTCTTCCTACCGCCCGCCTTATCTTCCGCTGGAGCTGAACAACCCGGGCAGAGCCCGGATTCGACCGATTCAAGGACTCCCCTCCGAGGGCGTAGACACAGACAATTGCCAAGAAAGAGAAGCAGATTCCGCGAGAAACTTGAGTATTACGCCGTCCGTGTTGTCATCGGCGCTTTGGGAACGCTGTCCTTCAGGGCATCGCTGCGGCTTGGCCGATGGATCGGTGTCGTTGCCTCGGCACTCTTTCCAAGGCTTAGGAAAACCGCATTGCGGAATCTTGAAATAGCGATGCCGGAGCTTCCCGATGCAGACAAGGCAGGGATCGTAAAAGGCACGTATGGCTCTCTGGGACGCCATTTAGGTTTCATTTCGCATTTCAGCGATCTTCGGCCGGAAGATATCCCCAATCTCATCGAGGTCGTAGGGAAGAAACAGAATTTCGATCCGGCTTATGCAGAAGGCCGCGGCGTGCTGTTCTTCACGGGACATTTCGGCAGCTGGGAAGTGTTCAGCCTTCTCCCCGCCGCGTTCGGCTACGAGATGAACATTCTGGTCCGGCGAATCGACAATCCCCTGGTCGAGGCATTCGTGGATTCGCTGCGCACGAGATTCGGCGCGGTGACGCTGGGGAAGCGGAAGTCAGGAAGGCGGCTTTACCGAATTCTGAAAGAGGGCGGCCTTTTGGGTATTCTCGCGGATCTCAACGCCCAGCACCGGGACGGCGTGTTCGTCGACTTCTTCGGCGTCCCGGCATCGACAACGACCAGCATCGCCAAGATCGCTCTAAAGACAAATACCGTGGTGCTTCCCGCCTTTGCGGTCTGGGAAGAAGAAAGGGGCCGATATGTGGTCTATCTGGAACCGCCCATCGATTACGCGATCACCGGCGACCGCGACCGAGACATTCTGGAACTGACCCGGAAGATCACCGAAACGGTCGAGCGATACGTTCGCAAATACCCCGAACAATGGCTGTGGATCCATAAGCGCTGGAACACGCGCCCGGAAGGGGAGGAAGGGCTGTACTGAGTTTGGCGAGTTGGCTGAGTCAACCCGGCAAACTCCGCAAACTCAGTCAACTCAATAAACTCTACAAACTCGCCAAACTTCCGAGATACCACTCCACAAACTTCGGGATCCCCTCCGCGATCTTGGTTTTCGGAGCATAGCCAAGCATCTTTCGCGCCTTCGTGATGTCCGCGCAAGTTTGCGGGACATCTCCAGGCTGCATAGGTTTCCGGTCTATCAGCGCCTTCTTCCCGAGGCTTTCTTCCAGAAGCGAGATCAGTTCGTGTAGCTCAACTGTCTCCGATTCCCCCAGGTTGAACACCTCATACGGCGTGTCCGAGTAGTCGATCGCCGCGCGAACGCCCTGAATGATGTCGTCGACGTATGTGTAGTCGCGCCTCGTAGTTCCGTCGCCGAAAACCGGGATGGCCTTTTCTTCCGAGATCAGCCGGGCGAACTTGTGGATAGCAAGGTCCGGTCTCTGGCAGGCGCCGTAGACCGTGAAAAACCTCAGCGATGTCACATTGGTTCCGTAAAGATGCGAGTAAGTGTGGCAGAAGGCCTCTCCGGCCGCCTTTGTGGCGGCGTACGGAGATATCGGCTTCGAGATGTCGTCGTCTTCCCGGAAAGGCACCGTGTTGCGCGATCCATAGACGCTCGACGAAGACCCGAAAACGAACTTCGGGACCTCGAAATCCTTTGAAAGCTCCAGGAGGTTGACTGTCCCGCAGACGTTCGTTTCTACGTACTCGTGCGGTATCTCCAGCGATGGCCTGACTCCGGCGCGGGCGGCGAGATGCACGACGACGTCGAACTTCCCGTTCGAGAAAATTTCCCGCAGCTTTCCGACGTCCCTTATGTCAGTTTCGTGAAGAACGAACCGCTCGTCGTCGACGAATCCCCTGATGTTCTCGCGCTTGCAGGCAGGTGAATAGAAGTCGCAGAAATTATCGACCACCGATACGCGCCAGGAGCCTTCTCCGAGAAGACGCCGGACAAGGTGCGACCCGATGAATCCGGCTCCGCCGGTTACAAGTATGTTCTTTGTCACAGAAATAATAGAGGGGTAAAGAAAAACAGTTCAGAGTATACGAAAGAGATTCTTCTTAGTCCAAGAACCTCGAGCGCGCAGACCATCGGTGAAAGAGCTCCTCAAGAAACGCCTCGTAACTGAAGTCGTCCTTTTGGTACTTTGGCTTGATCTTGAACATTATCGGAAGTGCGACGCGCCAGGCCATCCAAAGACGCTGGCGTTCGGAGAGATCAAATCTCCGCCGGAGGAACATCTCGACAACCTCCATCTGGCCGGCCTCGATGTCGCTCAGGTCCGCCTCGAAAGGACGCGGTTCGAACACTCGTTTGAACGCCGGATCGGCCATCCGGCCGGAGGAGAATGTTTCCTCGAACGTCGGCGCCTCGTCGCTCCTTTCGCGGATGACGACGGTTCCCGCAAACAGATCTCCGACCCTTTGGTCCCTTCGGCTTACGAATACCGTGATCAGGCCCACGGAGTAGATCGGAATGACAAATCCGGGGATCGCGTCGAAGATCCTCAGCAGATTCCTCGCGAACGATTCCCAGAGGGTGATCGGACGGCCGTCGTCTCTAATAACGCGCAGCTTCATCAGCTTCTTTCCCGGAGTCTGGCCCGACCAGAACCATTCGAAGAAGATGAAGTAACCTGAGAAGACAAGCGAAAGAAGGATCACGAGGATCGCGACTCCCCATTTCGGCACGTCGGAGGGCACATCGCCGATCGCATAGGTCGCCCTTCCGATCCCCGTCAGAGCGTAGATCGCGTAGCCGATCGTGAAGACGGAGAAGAACTGGATCGTGTGGTCGATCGTGACCGCGAGGAAACGGTTCCCTATCGAAGCCAGCGCGAACGACAACGGCACGCGCTCCGGCGTCTCGATGATCAGGGATTCTTCGGTTTCTATTAGAGTCTGCACCAGTGGTCTGTTAGAAAAGTAGATTAGCACAAGCCTGTTGCAGCACAACTCTTTAGACCGGGTCGCGCGAGACCGGGACCGATCGAGCTTCCGTTCTTCAACAAAATTTGTTTGAGAAATCCTGCTGCCGTCTGTTATGGTTGGGCTGACGTACTCCCTTCCTGGATCAAAAACAAAGAGGTGATCAATGACACGTTTTTACCGTCTTTTGTCCACGTTCGCGGTCGTCGCGGCGATATTCGCATGCCTGGCTTCCGAAGCACGGCCGCAGCTCGACAGTATCGACAAGGGCCGCGCAAAGGACATGCTGACGAATGTTGTTAAGAGCCTGAAGAAAAACTACTACGACCCGAACCTGCGCGGATTGGATATCGATGCAAAGGTCAGCTCCGCGATGGAGCGGATCGATAACGCCAAGTCTCTCGCTGAAGCCTTCGGCATAATCGGCCAGGTTTTGCTGGACTTTGACGATTCCCACACCCGTTTCTATCCTCCGACCCGGGCGGTGAAGTTCGAATACGGCTGGAAGCTTCGGATGGTCGGCGAAAAGTGCTTTGTGATTTCGGTTATGCCGGGCAGCGACGCGGAAAAGGCAGGATTGAAGACGGGCGATGAAGTGCTTGCGCTAAACAACTTCCGGCCAAATCGCCGGGACCTTTCGAAGATGATGTATTACTACTACGCCATCAATCCGCAGGCTCAGGTCGCTCTAACGGTTAAATCGCCGTCGGGCGAGACCAGGCAGGTTTTGTCGAAGACTAAGATCAACAAGCGGCCGAGGTTCCTGAATCTCACGTCCTCGATCGACTGGAACGAGTATTACCGGAACATCACGGACGAGAATGAGAACATGGATCACAGGTTCATCAAGCAGGACGGCCTGGTGATCTGGAAGATGCCCACGTTCAGCTTCGATCCCAAGCAGGCGAACGGGCTGTTCGATTCGCACGTGAAGGGTAAGTCGGCGCTAATTCTCGACCTCCGCGGAAACGGAGGCGGACTGGTCGTCACCCTCGAAGAGATAGTCGGAAATCTATTCGGCGAGGACATGAAAATAGCGGACCTCAAGGAGCGCGACAAGACCGACGTCATGGAATCCAAGACTCGCGGAAAAGACGCGTTTGCCGGCAAGCTTGTGGTGCTTGTCGACAGCGGCTCGGCTTCGGCTTCCGAGATCCTATCCCGGTTTGTTCAGCTCAAGGAACGGGGTACGGTGATCGGGGATCTTACCGCCGGCGCTGTCATGCAGTCCAGGTCGGAAGGAATCGAGATGGGCGTCAACACCGTCATCGTGTACGGTGCGAGCATCACGAATGCTGACGTAATAATGGGTGACGGAAAGAGCCTTGAGAAAGTCGGCGTCGTGCCGGACATTGCGATAGTCCCGACGGCTGAAGACCTTGCTTACGAGCGCGACCCTGTTCTGGCGAAAGCCGCCGAGATTCTCGGCTACCGTCTTACCCCTGAGGAAGCGGGCGCGATGTTCCCCGTGGTCTGGCAGGACGGCAAGAAAGGAAACGTGACGTACAAGAAGCCGTAAACGGACCTACGAACCGGTGACCTTCAGGAATTTGCGTTTCCCGACCTGAACCACGATCTCCGTCCCGGACCTGATCGCGACATCGACCGAGGCGTCCTCGACCTTTTCGCCGTCGATCTTGACCCCGCCTTGTTTTATCAGGCGTTTAGCTTCGCCTTTGGACTCGACGAGGTCCGCCTCGACCAAAAAGTCGGCGATCTTGCGTTCTCCGCTTGCGAACGAGGCTTCCTCGATCTCGTCGGGAATGTTCCCTTCCGAGAACTGACTGATAAAGTTCTGTTCGGCCGCGTCAGCATCCCTTGCCGGGTAGTAATCCGAGATTATTGACTTCGCAAGACCGATCTTTGCGTCGCGCGGGTTCATTCCGCCGCTTT
Organism: Aridibacter famidurans; assembly: GCA_024103495.1. Lineage (GTDB taxonomy): Bacteria > Acidobacteriota > Blastocatellia > Pyrinomonadales > Pyrinomonadaceae > Aridibacter > Aridibacter famidurans. The sequence continues at coordinate 50,195 of JAGFIQ010000039.1, read as the reverse complement.
CGCAGCTTGATCTGAGCTTCTCAAGATCGCCCGGAGCGATGTCCGTAAGAAGTTCGTAGTACTTCCACATCAGTTCGTCCGAGATCGACATTACCTTGCCAAAGATTTCGTCCGGCGGCTCGTCGATGCCTATGTAATTCCCAAGGCTCTTCGACATCTTCTCTACCCCGTCGGTCCCTTCGAGCAAAGGCGTGGTGACAACCACCTGCGGCTCCTGGTCGTACTCGCGCTGAAGGCTCCGCCCGACGAGCAGGTTGAACTTCTGGTCTGTGCCCCCGAGCTCGACGTCGGCTTCCAGAGCAACTGAATCATAGCCCTGGACAAGCGGATAAAGCAGTTCGTGAAGCGCTATCGGCTTCTCTTCCGCCAGACGCTTGTCGAAGTCGTCGCGCTCTAAGATCTGTTTTACCGTGACGTGCGAGCAGAGCCGCACGAAATCGTCGGCTCCGAAACCGCCCATCCATTCGGAATTGAACCTTATTTCGGTCTTTTCGGCATCGAGGAGCTTGAAGATCTGCTTCTTGTAAGTTTCGGCGTTCGCGGCGACCTCTTCGGCGGTCAAAGGAGGTCGCGTGGCGGACTTGCCCGAAGGATCGCCGATCATCCCGGTGAACGATCCGATAAGGAAGACGGCGGTATGACCCAGGTCCTGGAATGCCTTCAGCTTGCGGATGACTACCGTATGGCCCAGGTGAATGTCGGGAGCCGTCGGATCGGCGCCGAGCTTTACCCTCAAGGGCCGCCCGGTCTTCTCGCTTTCGAGGAGCTTTGCCTTGAGGTCTTCCTCACGGATAAAATCAACCGTTCCCTTCTTCAGGAATTCTAGCTGTTCGTCAATGTTCATAGGGATTCCGCCGAGGCCACGGGCAATAGTATGACAAATAATCACGAAACAATAAAAGCGGCCCAAAGGCGCCTCGAGAACTCCGACCTTGTGTTCATTGGCTGCGGAGTGATGGCCGAGTCGATGATCGCCGGGCTGCTCGCAAACGAACTCGTGCCGGCGGAGCGCATATTCGCGAGCCACCCGAGGAACGCGAGACGCGACGAGCTTTCAAAACGTTACGGCATAAAGGTCTTCGAGGAGAATCTCGAGGCGGTGAACTCCGCCGGGGACAATGCCTCGCGAGTCGTGATCCTGTGTGTGAAACCCCAGAGAGCCGCGGGGGTGATGAAGAGCATAGCGGCAGGCATACGCGACAGTGACCTGGTGCTATCGATCGTCGCCGGCTGCCGGATCGACACTATCTCTGGCGTACTGGGAACTTCGAATATCGTTCGCACTATGCCGAACACTCCCGCGCAGATCGGTCACGGCATCACCGCCTGGACCTGCACTGAGGATGTCGGAGAACAAGGTCGCGAGACGGTGCGCGCGATCCTGTCGGCGCTCGGCCGCGAGATGTACGTAGAGAACGAACATATGATCGATATGGCTACCTCTCTCAGCGCGACCGGCCCGACGTACATTTTCCTTGTAATGGAGGCGTTGACGGACGCCGGGGTACATCTCGGTTTCTCGAGGGACGTTTCAAAGGAACTCGTTCAGGAAACGATGCTCGGAGCCGTGCTTTTCGCGATGGAATCTGACAAGCATCCGGCGGAACTGAGGAATATGGTGACCTCGCCGGGCGGGACCAGTGCCGACGCTATCTACCAGATGGAGAAGGGCGGGCTTCGAACGGTCCTCTCGAAAGCCGTCTTCGCGGCGTATCAGAGGGCTGTCGCGCTGGGGGAAAGGAAAGTTGACTGAGTTTGCTGAGTTGGCTGAGTTGGCTGAGTTTGCCGAGTTGAACGGGTTTGGCGGTGTGAACGATGTGGCTTTCTTTCGGGGCTGTCTCAAAAGCATTGCCTCTACGTGCCCGGACCGGATGAGCATAAATCTGAGGACAAACTATATCAGTTGCCCCCCGTTTCAACGGGGGGATAAAGAGGGACTCCCTTAGATAGATCGCCGGCTTTAGCCGGCTGTTTTCGGGGCTGAAGCCCCTGTCAGGTTAGGGGACACTGAGAACCCCCCGCTAAAGCGAGGGGCAACTGATCTTCCGTACACAGGAAGTCAGGACATCCCGCGCGAATGTAAACCGACACAAGAGTGCCTTTTGAGACAGCCCCGACGGAAGTCAGCCCGGGGCAAGCCATAGGCGCAGCCCCGGGGACGGTCAGGTCGATGGCCCGCACGCCGGAGGCGTGCCGCACCGAACCCGACGAGGTAACGCGAACTTCAGTTTGCGCAGCGCGAACGCGCTGCATCGCCCGTAATTTCGAATCGCGATGGTCGCAAAGGACGCGATGGGAATGGTCTCGGGCTGTTCGCCGCGCATAATTGTTATGCTCAGCCAACTCACAGAACACGGCTAACTCAGGGAACTAAACGAACCCGGCCAACTTTTCGAAGCACGAACCTCCATATCATCCTTTCCCGTTTTTCCTCGAAAACGAATTCCGAATCAACGACCTGCCAGAAGCCTTTGAATTCCCATCGGTTCACACCGAGCTTGCAAAACAGCGGCACTGAGACGCCCGAATGAACCGCCGCGATAAGCGCCTGGTTCCGCACGTCCTTCTTCTGATCGCCTCTTCTTCCCGAACCGGTGTAGAAGATTGTGTCCGCTGAATCACCTTCGAAATCCGGATAGCAGGGGGTGAGTTTTCCAAGGTCGGTCAAAAGCGACACGAGTTCCCCTCTGCGCTGATATATCCCGTTGCGGGTCTTGTGAGTCTCGAAAACCTCGCTCCAGGTCATTATCCGGCCTTCATCTTCTCGGCCAAGTTCGGTCATAGACAAGATGCTAGCAGAGCCGCGTAGTGAGCAGTGAGCGGTGAGCGGTGAGCGGTGAGCGGTGAGCGGTGAGCGGTAAGCGGTAAGCAGCAGGCGGTGAGCTGCGGACCTGTGCAGAACCCCGAGCGTAAGCGAGGGGGCAGCGAACGGCAGTGAGCGAAGGCAGAACCTCGAGCGTAAGCGAGGGGGCAGTGAACTAATCGGTACCCCAGGTCGGCCGTCATGAAAGACAACCGCGGTTACTGTGGTGCAAAAAAAAGGCCGCCCACAAGAGACGGCCTTTCTCCAGTTGGATCGAATGGAATCTACGGAAGATACGCGCCCGGTGCCGGAATATCGCTCGATATTCCGAAGCTGATCGCGTCCACCGATCCGTTCTGGCTCTTCCTTCGGAACCAGACCCCGTTCGAAGGCCTGAACACAGCGATGTCGGTCACTCCGTCGCCGTCGAAGTCTCCCGGCGTCGGAATGTCCGTCAGGACCCCGAAGCCCGCAGCGAAGAAGCCGCCGTCGGTGCTTCGGAGCACGAACCAGGTCCCTGTCGTCGGCCTGTAAACCGCCACGTCAGCCTTTCCGTCACCGTCGAAGTCGCCGCGCACAGGCTTGTCGCCGGCCTGGCCGAACTGGCGCGCGGAGAATCCGCCTTCGCTTGTGAGCAGATACCACGTTCCGCTGGAGGTCCTCCATACGTTCAGATCCGCCTTCCCGTCGCCGTTGTAGTCGCCGGGTAGCGGAATGTCGCCGTTGACACCGAACTGCGTCGCGCGCACCGATCCGTTCGAACTGTGGTAGATGTACCAGACTCCGGAACTCGGCCTGAACACTGCCGCGTCCGTCTTGCCGTCACCGTCAAAATCGGCAGGAACCGGAATGTCGGTGGATACGCCGAACTGGAATCCGGAAAATGTTCCGTCGGAACTCCGGTATGTGAACCAGGTCCCGTTCCGGTAAACGGCGGGATCGGTCATTCCGTCTCCGTCGTAGTCCGAAGCGATCGGCCGGTCGCCGTTTTGGCCGAACGGGATCGTGCCGAGACTGCTGTTGCCGCTCCGGAACACGTACCAGACGCCGTTGCCGGGCCTCCAGACTGCGATGTCGGATTTCGCATCCCCGTCAAAGTCGTAATCGGCAGCGGAATCTCCTGCCGGAGGCGCAAGGCAGTCGCCGTTCACATTGACGAAGTTCCCCATCTCGGTACGCGAGAACTCGCAGAACGTCATAGGCGTCGATCCGGAAAGCACGGGGTTCATCAGGGTGTTTCCGCATTGCTGCGCCGCGTCCGCGTGAGTCGCGTTTAGATTGTGACCGAGTTCGTGAGCGGGCACTAGGTATTTTCCGGGGGCCCAGGTGATACGGCCGCTGAATCCGTAGGCGGAGAGCGGGCTGCTGCAAACCGTGCCCAGGAATGCCACGCCCATCGAAAGGACCGCGGGCTTGGCGGAGAACAGGTGCGCGGCGTCCCTCGGGAATCCGGCCTGCGGAAAATTCGCGTTCCAGTAAGCCTTGAAAGAATTCAGGAGCAGCGATCCGCTGGCTCCGTTGTAGCCGTCGGCGGTAGTCCACGTATGCTGAAACACCACGGAGATCGAGAGGTTCATCTCCGCCTGGAAAGTCCCTTCGACCATGTTCAGGATCCCCAGGATCTCCTGGTTCGCCTGTGCCGGGCCGCCCAGATCGTTCACGAACTCCAGATCGGCGTCGGTCGCCAGTTCGATCACTCCGGGACCGTCGAGAAGGCTCCTGGGGGAACTCAGCGCCAATTCCTTGCCTCGCCCGAGCCGTTCCTCGAACTCGCTCAAACAAGTGAAACCCTGATCGTCCAGATGATCTCCCGGCAAGTAGATAACGAGATCGCTCGCGCCTGCCTTTTCCGAATACCGTGACGCGGGCTCGACAAGATACCGAACGCCTCGCGAAAATACATAACCTTCGGCGGAGCCCTCCTTGATCGTAAGTCTTACCTGCGAGTTCTTTTCGCCGAGGACCGTGCCCATGTAAGTGTTCGACGGCGCGCGTTCGATCCTGGTCGTGCCTTCTGGCCCCGTGTTCAGTGCCTTGAACCGCCGCGAACGCAGGTCACGCGGGAATAGCGTCAGCTCCAGAGTGCGGTCCGGACCTTCGATCTTCACGCTTCCGTCCCGGCGGAGGCTGTCTCCCGCGAGTCTCGCGAGAGTGAATTCGCGGAAGGAACGCTCCAGATCGGCTTCGATCCGTCCTTTCTGGGCAAAGGCGGGAATGACGAAGACCAAACAGATGGCAGTCAGGGAAACAGTGCGTAAAAAAGACCTTGGGCTTGTGAACATTGTTAACTCCGGAATGAAAGAGGTATGCTTGCTGGATTGCGGACAGTGGAGGTTCGCCCGCTAGTGTATATAAATGTTTAACAGTGTTGCTGTTCCGAATTGCTAACCCGTCCGGGGTAAGTTTTTCCTGTCCGAAATGCTTTTAGAGATTGCGCGAAAGATCTGGAAGGTATTGCCTTACAGAGCGAGGCTTTTCGTGGTCCGTACAGCTCAGGACAAGTTCACCGTTTCTGCGGTCGGTCTGGTCGTCAATTCAAAGGGTGAAGTGCTGGTGCTGGACCATTTCCTGAGGCCGGGTTCGAGCTGGGGTCTGCCAGGCGGATTCATCGATCCGGGGGAGGCCCCGGAAACGGCTGTGAAGCGAGAATTGAAGGAAGAGACAGGGCTGGATATCAGCGACGTATCGCTTCTGGAAGTCCGTACGATCAAACGGCACGTCGAGATACTGTTTCTTGCGAAGGGGAACGGAGAGCCGGTGCTGGCCGGGCGGGAGATAAGGGCCGCGCAGTGGTTCAAAGCCGAAGATCTTCCCGACGATATGTACGATCACCAGCGCGAGAGGATAATCCGGGAACTTGAGCGGATCGCCGCTTCCGGTGAAGCTATCCGCTGAGCTTTCGGTGAAGGTCCCTGCGCTCGATCAGAAGCTCTATGAACAGGTCCCTGCGGCGGAAAAAGAGAACGACCGCCCGGAACCATCCCCTCAGGTCCGTCAGCGATTCGAGCGATTTCATCGCGGCATATCCGCAGATACCCGCAAGGGGAACTGCCGGCAGTCCGAACCGCCAACCGAACAGCCAACCGACGACGATCCCCGTCACGACCCACGTCACCGGCATCAGGACGATTCCCGCCGCGATCTTTACGGTCGATACTATGTCGTCCGCCCCGTGCTTCGAGTAGCGCTCGCCGAGGATCCTCCCGATCTGGTACGCAGGGAGATGCAGGACGAATCCCGCCGCCGAGAGCGGCAGGACCAGGGTCAAAACCGCGACCCTGAAAATGAAGTGCTGAAAAACGTACCAGAACGGATGCTTCGAAAGCGAAAGGTTCTCCGGTTCCAGCCCCAATACCCGAAGCTTCTTCTTGTACCCCGAGATCATTCCGGTGATCTCCCTTGTCTCAAGGGTTTCAGGGCTTTCGTCGTAGCTGTTGTCGAGGAACTTCCGGACGAATTCGAACCTCGCTGCGAGCGATTCTTCGAGATCGAGCGTCTCCGTTACGGAAAGGAAGAGGTTTGCCGCCTCGTTCGCCGAGTCGATCTCTGCGCCCGTTTCAGCGTTGACCGTCACTTCCCGAAGCGCGCCTTCTATCCGATCGGTCAATTCCCGCACTTCGTTCCTGGGAGGCCCGCCGTCTTTCTCAAGCTCGACCGGTTCGATCTCCATAGCCTCGCCGAAATAGATCAGCGCCTCGCTGCGGAACCTGGTCTTGCTCGTGTAGTACAGGCCGACCGGAATGATCTTCAGATGTATCTCGTCTGAATTCTCGAAACCGGAGATGGCGCCGAGTGCGATCCTGGCCGCGCCGGTCTTGATCGGCAACAGCTTTGGAGAATTGTGCGAGACCCCCTCCGGGAAAAGGGCGATAGCGCCTCCGCGCTTCAGAAGCGAATGCGACGCGTCGAACGTCTTGACGTTCTGCCCAACATCAGCGTCATCGATCTTTCGAAAAACGGGGAGCGCTTCGACCGTCCTGAGCATCGAGGCGAGCACTGGGATCTTGAAAAGCGTGGACTTCGCGAGGAACGACACCTTCCGCGGGAGCGCGACGAAAACGAGCGAAGGATCGATCAGCCCGTTCGGATGGTTCATCACGAAGATCAGCGGGCCGCTGTAAGGCACCACAGAAGCGTTGAGAGTTTCGATCCGTCGGAAGAAGAGGCGGAGTGAAAGGCTTACGAAAGCGTGGATCAGCTGGCGGACCGCCGAACCGCGGCGGTTGAAGACCATATCGCCGAGCCGAAGCTCTCTGACGTCGGGTACCGGCATAGAAGGCACTGTCCGGACACGGGGCCCGCACGTGAGTGACTAGATCTCGTGGCGGTTCGAGAGGGCCTTGTCCATCGTCACTTCATCGACGAATTCGAGGTCCGAGCCGACGGGCATTCCCATCGCGATCCGTGTGACGCGGACCCCCAGCGGTTTTACTAGCCTCGCGATGTAATTCGCCGTCGCCTCTCCCTCTGTCGTCGGGTTGGTAGCGATGATTATCTCCTTCACTTCATCCCCTTCTTCCTCGTCAGGCGAGAGCCTCGGGAAGAGATTCGAGAGCATAAGCTCGTCGGGACCGATCCCGCGGATGGGCGAGAGCGAACCGTGAAGAATGTGGTAAAGGCCCTTGTACGAACGGGTCTTTTCGATCGCGACAAGGTTGTACGGTTCCTCGACGACGCAGATCACACTCCGGTCCCTAGAAGGGCTGCTGCAGTACTGGCAGGGATCGACGTCGGTGAGGTTGTTGCAGGAAGAGCAGAAGATGATCTTCTCTTTGACCTGACGAAGCGCCTCGACAAAATCCTCGACCCTGTCTTCAGGAAGGCGCAGGACGTGGAACGCGAGCCTTTGGGCGCTTTTCTGTCCGATCCCGGGCAGGCGCTTGAACTCATCGATCAATCTTGCGACGGGTTCGGAGTATTCCAGCATTTCTGTGAGCTGTGAGCTGTGAGCTGTGAGCTGTGAGCTGTGAGCTGTGAGCTGTGAGCTGTGAGCTGTGAGCTGTGAGCCATTGTCGCGATGCAGTAAATGAAGTCAACTATTCTCCTGCTTACTGCTCACCGCTTACTTTCCGGCTCATTGTCCTGCGCACAAGTGCGCAGGCTAAACGGCTCACCGCTCACTGCTCAATGCGCACCTCTAAAGTCCCAACCCCGGAGGCAGCATCCCTCCGAGCTTTCCTTTCAAAGATTCTTCGACCTTGCGGCGCGCCTCGTTCAGGGCCGCGACAGTCAGGTCCTGGATCATTTCAACGTCGCCGTCTTTGACCAGGTCGGGCGAGATGACGAGCTCCATAACCTCGAAATCGCCGCGCATCTTCACCTGGACCGCACCGCCTCCGGCCGAAGCCTCGACCTTCAGCTCCTTCATCTCGCGGCCCATCTGCTCCTGCATTTCCTTGGCCTGCTGCATCATCGAGTTAAGATCAAATCCACCTGGCATTTTCATAGCGTTATAATCGGGTCTCCTTGTCTGAGCGTTCCGTTAATCGTATCTTTCGCGGGGTGCAATTGCAACGGAGCCGGTTCCGCAAGCGGGCTGAAACAAATTCCGCTCCGGAACTGTAATAACGCCCTGGACTTACCAGTTTCCCGCCGTAATAGAAGGAGATCATAAGACCGATATGAAACGGATCGCAGGAATCTTGTTTATCGTCATCGCCGCCGTTCTGTCCGCCCAGGCCCAGAACCCGCGCCCATATCTTACCGAACCCGCACTGTCGCCCGACGGCGCCGAGATCGCTTTCGTTTCGGGCGGCGACATCTGGACGGTTCCTTCCGCCGGAGGCACGGCAAGAATACTCGTCTCGCACCCCGCGACCGAAGGCCGGCCGGCTTATTCGCCTGACGGGAAAAAGCTCGCTTTCTATTCCGAAAGGACCGGGGACGGCGACATCTACATTCTGGACCTCGCAACCAATCGCCTCGACCGGGTGACTTTCAACGACACAGGTGATTTTCTCGACGGATGGTCGAAGGACGGCGAGTGGCTTTACTTCTATTCCTCGAACCAGGAGATCGCGGGGATGAACGACATCTTCCGGGTCCGGGCTTCCGGAGGAACGCCACTCGCGGTCAGCAACGACCGATACACGAACGAGTTCTTCTCTGCTCCGTCGCCCGACGGGGCGTCTGTCGCTTTTTCCGCAAGGGGAATCTCCAACAGCCAGTGGTGGCGCAACGGGACCAGTCACATCGACGAATCCGAACTGTGGCTGAAGACCGGGGCCGCGTACACGAAGCTGACCGAACGCGGCGCGAAACAGCAGTGGCCGATGTGGGCTCCCGACGGCCAAAGGCTGTATTACGTTTCCGACCGCGGCGGCGCGCAGAACATTTGGACGCTGGAGATAGGCGGCCGCGAGCGACGGATAACCGACTTTCGTGACGGACGTGTTCTATGGGCGAACATCTCGAACGACGGCGGCCGGATCGCGTTCGAGAGGGATTTCGAGATCTGGTCTCTCGATTTGGGAACCGGCAAGGCGGCGCGTGTCCCGATCGTTCTCCGTGGCAATTCGGCGGATGTACTTGCATCGACGATGATACTTTCGTCGCGGATCGACGAGTTCTCTCTTTCGCCCGACGGCAAGAAGATAGCTTTCATCGCCCGGGGCGACGTCTTCGCGGCTTCCTCTTCGGACGGAGGCGAGGCGGTCCAGGTGACGAAGACCGCCGCGCCGGAGTCTTTCGCGGTGTGGTCACCGGACAGCCGGAAAGTCATTTACGCTTCGGAACGCGAAGGCACATACAGGCTGTACGAATACGACTTCGGCTCCGGCGCCGAGCGCAGGCTGACCTCCGCCGGAAACGACTATGCTCCGGCGTTCGCGCCGGACGGCAAATCGCTCGCGTTTCTAAGGAACGGCAGGTCGATAATGCGGCTCGAGCTGGATTCGCTGAAAGAATGGAAGATCGCCGATACGTACTCGGATATGCCGCCCCTTGCCGGGAAGCGCTCGATGGTTTTCTCGAAGGACGGTAAGTGGCTCGCCTATCTGACGCTCTCGCCGAACCAGCGTTCTTACACGAATGTATGGGTGGCGCCCACTGAAGGAGGCGATGCGAAGCAGGTCAGCTTCCTTGCGAATTCGTTTAGCGGAACGGTTTCGTGGAGTCCGGACGGAAGATACATACTCTTCGACACTGTCCAAAGAACCGAGACGCCTTCGTTGGCGAGGGTCGATCTCGAACTCCGCACCCCCAAATTCGACGAGGACAAGTTCCGGGGCCTTTTCGAGCAGGAGAACCCGAGAGAAAAACCGAAGCCGTCCGATTCTCCTTCGCCGTCGCCGACGCCTGTCCCCGAGGCTTCCCCGAGCCCTTCTCCGGAAGACAAGAAGGACGATTCGGTGGTGATCGCATTTGAAGAGATCCGAAAGCGGTTGAGCCTTATTCAGACGGGCGTGAACATCAACGAACACGCGATAAGCCCGGACGGCAAGACCCTTCTCGTAACCGCTTCGGCCGAGGGCAAGTTCAATCTTTACACCATCGCGATCGACGAGCTAGAACGGGACCGCTCGCCTAAACAGATCACATCAACGCCGAACTTCAAATCCGACGCACAGTTCTCTCCGGACGGAAAGCAGGTCTATTACATCGAGAACGGAAGGATCAATTCGGTGACACTCGCCAACGGCGCCGTTAAACCGGTCGGGATCAGCGCCGCTTCGAAGGTCAGGTTCGAGGACGACAAGATTGAGATCTTCGAGCAGGGCTGGCGATATATGCGCGATCATTTTTACGATCCCGGATATCACGGCGTGAACTGGAACTCGATGCGGACGCGGTACAGGCCGCTTGCCGAGGCGGCGTCGAACATCGACGAACTCAGGCGGATAATGTCCCTGATGGTCGGCGAGTTGAACGCTTCACACCTGGGCGTCTCCGGTTCGAGCGGGTTCAATGCGGCACCGATAGGACGCCTCGGCCTCAGGTTCGACCGCGAGGAGTTCGAGAATAACGGGCGTCTGAAGATAACTGAAGTTATCGCGCTAGGGCCGGCGGCGGTCTCGAAAGAGATCTCCGTAGGCGATCTCGTTGTATCGGTCGACGGAAGTGCGGTCGGCGGAGCGACCAATCTCAACGAACTGCTCGAGAACAAGGTCGGAAAGCGCGTCGAGCTCGGCATCCAGCCGGGAGCGGCGGGCGCGGAAACGAAAACAGTCGTCTTGAAGCCGGTCAGCACCGGTGCTGAGAAGTCGCTACTCTACGACCAGTGGGTCGAGTCGAACCGCGACTATGTCGCGCGCGTCAGCGGCGGGCGGCTCGGTTACGCGCATCTTCCGAACATGTCTTCGAATGCACTTGAGAGCCTGTACGTGAACCTGGATGTCGAGAACCAGGCGAGGGACGGGGTCGTGATCGACATCCGCAATAACAACGGCGGGTTTGTGAACCCGTACGTCATCGACGTACTCTCGAGGCAGGGATACCTGACGATGCAGGAAAGAGGGCTCTGGCCGGTGCCGGCAAGAAGCTCGCTCGGGCAGAGGGCGCTGGAACTTCCGACGATCCTCGTCACCAACCAGCATTCGCTTTCCGACGCGGAGGATCTGACCGAAGGCTACAGGGCATTGAAGCTCGGGAAGGTCGTCGGCGAACCGACTTCCGGATGGATCATATTCACATGGTCGCCGGCGCTATTCGACGGAACGCGGTTCAGGCTTCCCAGGACAAAGATAACGGGCGTCGACGGAAAGAATATGGAGCTAAACCCAAGGCCGGTGGATGTCCCCGTGACAAGGCCGGTCGGCGAAACGTTCACGGGCAGCGATTCGCAACTGGACGCTGCGGTGCGGGAGCTATTGAAACAACTAGGGGGCCGCTGAGGCCCCCTCGGTATCAGGCAAACGCCTTCATTTCCGATAGCTGTTTGACGTCCTTTTGAGTATCGACGTCGAAGGCCGCTTCCGGGGCGTGGATCAGAGTGACGAGTGAATCGTCGTACTTCTCGATCAGGCTTTTTGCCCCGCTGTCGCCCTCCAGCGCGAGAAGTTCCCCGAACATCTCGTAGCCGAACAACGCAGGCACGCCTTTGGTGCCGCCGTACGAAGATGCCACGATCGGAAGGCCTGTCTGTCGGTGTTTCTCCGCCAGGCGGGTTATCGTCTCGTGCGTTACCCCCGGCTGATCGCACAACATTATGATCACGGCCTCGAGGTCCGGATAGTTCTTTCTGATCGCCGCGACGCCCTTCGAGATCGATCCTCCGATCCCATCCTCCCACTCCGCGTTCACCACGGAGTCGATGGAAAGATCGCACAATTCACGGCGAACCTCGTCCGCATAAGCCCCAAGGACGGCTACCGCGGGGTGGTCCGAGATCATCGCAGTCACGGCAGCGTACCTGATCAGCGATGTGCCCTTGTGCGGGAGAAGCTGTTTGGGCTTTCCAAGCCTCTGTGAGCCTCCGGCCGCCAGCAATACAATTCCTAGCTTTAAGTCTCTCATCTTTCCAAGCGTGTACCGCAAGATACTCGCAATTCCATGTGGATTTCAGAAACGGATCACGGGGCGCCTAATCGTAGATCCTCCCTTGCCTCTGCCTCAAAAAGCCTCCTTTTCTGCCGGTGAAAGCCGCCTGGATCTCGGCGACGATGGAAACCGCGATGGTCTCCGGATCGGCACCTCCGATGTCGAGGCCCACTGGAGCGTGCAGCCTGTCCCGTGCAGCCTCCGGCGACGATCCGACCGTCTCGGAGATCTTAGACAGCATCTCCTCGGTCCTGACACGAGGCCCGAGAGCGCCTATGTACTCGACCTCTGAATCCAGCAATGCCGTCAGGTAAGCGGTGTCGTGCTCGAAGTTGTGCGACATCACTACCGCGGCCGTGCCTTTTCCGGGCCTGACCTCTCCGGCCATCTCGTCCGGCCTGCACACGACGATCCTGTCCGCATCCGGAAATCGGTCTTCGTTCGCATAGGCCGGACGATGATCGGCGACGGTCACATTCCACCCGAGCCTGTGCGCGATATCGGCAAGCGGTATCGCGTCGGCCCCTGCGCCAAGGATCAGGAGATGGAGCGGCGGCGAGACGCATTCGACGAAGTATTCCTCGTTTCCCGAAAGTATGATCGCGGCCGGGCGCCTCGCGGCGTGATCTTCAGACGCCATCGACCCCACGAACCCGTTTACTTCGTCCGGAACACCGCCGCCGGTCAATATGCCCTCGCTGTCGAAATACGAGCGCTCGATCTGCGGTCCGGGCGCGAGCTTCGTCGCGACAATCCCGCGCCTTCCTTCGGATACGCTTTTTCTGAAAACACTCAGATACTCGGAATCGGCATCGACGGGTTCGAGGAGTATCCTCACAATGCCCTTGCACCCCATATTGAGGCTGAACACCGAGGTTTCTTCTCCCGTCGTGTCATAATGAAAGATCTCGGGGACACCGGTGTCGATCACCCGTTTCGCCCTTTCCAGCACGTCGGCCTCGACGCAGCCTCCGGAAACGGTCCCGACAAAGCTCCCGCCGCCGAAAACCAGCATCTTTGCGCCGGGCAGGCGATAGCTTGAACCCTGGACGTCGACGACGGTGGCGAGCGCGGCCGGACCATCCGATTCGTCGATCCCGGCCAGGATCTCCCTAAGTTCCTTCATCTGCGTAAGAACCGGCTAGAGGAGCTTGTCCGGCGTGACCGGCAGGTCGCGCACCCGCTTCCCGGTCGCGTGATACACCGCGTTCGCGATCGCGGCAGGGATGCCGACGAGGCACAGTTCGCCCATTCCCTTGATACCGAGCTCGTTGACTATCTCGTCTTTTTCCTCTACGAAGTCGGTCTCGACCGAGAATACGTCGGCCGCGACAGGCACGTGGTAGTCGGCGAGGTTCGTCGTCATCATCTTCCCGTAGCGGTGATCGATCTCGGTCGCCTCTTGAAGCGCCATCCCGATCCCCCATACGACGCCGCCCATCTCCTGCGAATGCGAGGTCAACGGATTGATAATACGGCCGCACGCGGTCGCCTCTACGACCCTAGTGACCTTGATGATCCCCAGGCTTTCGTCGACCTTTACTTCGACGAATTGGGCGCCGTGAGCCATCGTCGTATATTTCTGTCGCTCGGCGGATGGCCGCGACTGGTACTCGACCTCGACGAACTCAACGCCTCCTTCCTTGAGCACATCGACGACCCTCATAGATCTCGACGCGTCGCTCTTCAAACGGAGATTGCCGTCGACCAGTTCCGTGTCCTCGAACGAAGCGCCGAACAGAGCCGTTCCTTCCTTGCGAGCGACGAGATCGACCAGTTTGCGCCGAATCTCGCCGGCGGCCCCGTACACCGCCGATCCTACCGACGCGGTCGTGATCGAGCCTCCCTGTGAAGGAGCTCTCGGAAGCTCGGTGTCGCCCAGAACGAATTCGATCTTCTTCGGGTCGATCCCGAGCGATTCCGCGGCGATGATCGTGCAGACCGTATACGTTCCCGGCCCTATGTCCGTCGTGCCGCTGCCGACGAGCGCCGAGCCGTCGTTCCTGACCCTGATCTTCGCGGTCGCAGGCGCCTGGAACGCGCCCCAGGTCCCGACCGCCGTTCCCCACCCGACCAGAAGATCCCCGTCGCGCATCGACCTCGGAGCGAACTTGCGCTTTTCCCATCCGAACTTCTTCGCACCGGCGGTGAAGCACTCCTTCAATGCCTTGCTGGAGAACGGCCTGCCCGTCTCGGGATCCTTATCAGCGTAATTGATCAACCGGAGCTCCACCGGATCGATCTTTAGTTCGTAAGAGAGTTCGTCGATCGCCGATTCCAGGGCGAACGCGCCGCTTACCGCGCCGGGAGCCCGCATCCACGTCGGTGTCGGCAGATCGGTCTTTAGCAGGTAGTACGGCGAGTCGTAGTTCGGGCATTCGTACAGCGTTCGCCCGAACCTTGTCGTGCTTTCGGTAAAGTCCTCGTAGGTCGAGGTATTCGTCGCCCCTTCGTGGATTATCGATCGGAACTTGCCGGTCGATTCGGCGCCGATCGACACTTTCTGCGTTGTATACGGCCTGTAGCCGTGGCCGGTGAACATCTGCCGGCGTGTCAAAGAGAGCTTGACCGGACGCTTCACTTCGCGCGCGGCAAGTGCGGCGAGGAAGGGATAGTAGTTGACGTTCAGCGACGAGCCGAAAGCGCCGCCGACGAAGAGCGAGATCACGTTCACATTCCCTTCCGGGATCCCGAAGCTTCTTGAAAGATGGCCCCTGACACCGTAGACACCCTGCGACTTGTCGAACACGGTCAGTTTGTCGCCTTCCCAGAACGCGGTCGCCCCGTGAGGCTCCATCGGATTGTGGTGCTCGATCGGGATCGAGTACTCGGCCTCGATCTTTACCGGCGAACCCGCAAGCTCTTCGGCCGGCTTGCCTCTAGGTGCCGGCCCGCGGCTCTGTACCCGCTCGGTATCCGAGAAGTCCGTGGACGGCTGCTCCTTCGCGTATTCGATCTCGACAAGGTTGGCGGCGTAGCGAGCCTGTTCGAAAGTGTCCGCGACCACCAGCGCGATCGGCTGACCGCAGAAAAGGACCGTGTCGGACTGCAGAGCGCGGAACTGCCGGGTCTCTTCCTCGACCTTGAGGGCGTTCTGATGGGTCAGGATCTTCAGAACGCCGGGCAGTTTCTCGGCCTTCGAAGTGTCGATCTTCGAGATCCGCCCCTTCGCGACCGTGCTCTGTACGATATACCCGTATGCGGGATCGTTCACCTTGTACTCGACGGCGTACTTCGCTCGGCCCGTGACCTTCGCCACGCCGTCGACCCGGCTCATCTCTTTTCCTATGTATTTCATGTCAATTGTCAGTGGGCAACGATGCCCGATCAATGCTTGTCGGCTACACCAAACAACTCTACGTCCAAACCGCTTCTCCGAAACCGGGATCGCGACAGCTCATTCGCCATTGATCGTTGATAGCTGAACATTGGTCATTGAGAAGCCTGGCGGAGGGCGCGTACGATCGCCCTTTCCGCGAGCGGGACCTTGAACGCGTTGTGCTCTAGAGCCCGGGCATCAGCAAGTTCCAGCTTCGCCGCCTTCTCGAATTCTTCAGTTTTGGGCGCCTTGCCTCTCAGATAATCCTCTGCCTTCCGGGCTCTCCAGGGCTTGTGTGCCACTCCCCCGAGGGCGATTCGAACGTCCTTGATCTTTTCGCCGTCAAGCTCCAGAGCCGCCGCAACCGAGACCAGTGCAAACGCATAGCTCGCACGGTCGCGAACCTTCAGGTAGTAGGAATTTCCAGCGAATTTGTTCTTCGGGATCGTGATGGAGGTGATCAGCTCGCCATTTTTCAACTCATTGTCGCGTGTAGGATCATCACCCGGAAGCCTGTGGAATGCCGAAAAAGGCACGTCGCGCGTCTTGCCTTCCGGGCCCTCGACCTTAACGACCGCGTCGAGCGCCGCAAGAGCAACGCACATATCCGAAGGATGAACGGCAACGCATTCGTCGCTCCAGCCGAAGATCGCGTGCATACGGTTCAGGCCTTCCTTCGCGCCGCAACCCGAACCCCTCTCGCGCTTGTTGCACGGCATCGAGGTGTCGTAGAAATACACGCACCGCGTCCTCTGCATAAGGTTTCCGCCGTTCGTGGCCATGTTCCTTATCTGGGCGGAAGCGCCCGCGAATATCGCCTGGCTCAGCAAAGGAAAGTTCATACGCACAAGCGGATGATTCGCCGTGTCGGTGTTCTTCGCCATCGCCCCGATTACGACCGAGTCCCCTTCGGACCTGACCTGTTTCAGGTCGATCCGGCTGACGTCGATCAGCGCCGCGGGCCGCTCGACGTCCTCCTTCATAAGGTCGACCAGGTTCGTGCCTCCGGCGATGAACTTAGAACCCTCGCTCTTCGAGACGGCACCGACCGCATCCTTGACTGTTGCCGCAGACTGATACTTAAACGGTCTCATCGCCAACCTCCTTTTTCAGAAGTCCCGGCTTCGCGAAGTTCCACGTCGCGGCAGTTTCTTCGCCCCTGTGGACCTCCTTTATCGCTTTGAGAATGTTCGGGTAGGCGCCGCAGCGGCATATGTTTCCCGACATCCGCTCGCGTATGTCGTCGTCGGAGAGTTTCGCCGAACGGTTTCCGGTCGTTTCGGTGACATAACTTGCTTCGCCGCGCTTCGCCTCATCGAGAAGAGCCACCGCTGAGCAGATCTGCCCCGGCGTGCAGTAGCCGCATTGGAACGCGTCGTATTTGACGAACGCGTCCTGCATCGGGTGAAGCGTTTCGCCTTTCGCGAGGCCTTCGATCGTGGTTACGTCCTTTCCTTCGCAGGTGACGGCGAGCGTCAGGCACGAAAGAACGCGGCGGCCGTCGGCGATAACCGTGCAGGCCCCGCACTGGCCGTGATCGCAGCCCTTTTTCGATCCCGTCAGATCGAGGCGTTCGCGAAGCGTGTCGAGGAGCGTCGTTCTCGAGTCCACGGTGACCGATCGCTTTTCACCGTTGACGTTGAAAGCGACCTTTACGGAGTTCTCCAAAGGTAGCCTCTCGGCAGCGGGCTCGATCGGAACCTCGCCCGCGGCAAGCGCCTGGCGCTCGGCGATAAGCTGCATCGCGAACACGCTGAATCCCGCCGCGCCGACCTGGCCTAGGAACCGCCGCCTGGATTCGCCTTCAAGCCCAAGCTCGTCAAGCAGTTTCTCCTCATCCGCGGTCAGCTCTTCGGCTTCGTGCAGATCCTCGAAATGATCGGTCATTCGGTACCTCCCGGAACTATGCTGGAAATCAAACCCGATTTGCGAAAGCGGCGGGGTTCGCCGCCGCTGATGTGTTGTTGTGGATACGACTATATATTCTACGGGCGCGGGACTCAACAGTTTCAATCGCGGGCTGCACGCTGAGACGACCCGCGCGGCGGTGCTAGAATGGTGCACACAAAATGAAGAAATACGTCATCAAGCGGGACCGAAGCGGTCTGCCGGAAAAGCTGACCCGGTATCGCTCGGAGCTGAACGAGGAGCAGTTCCGTGTCGTGACCTCCAAACCGGGGCCGGTGCTCGTGATCGCAGGCGCCGGATCGGGCAAGACGCGCACGATCACCTACCGGGTGGCGTATCTGCTTGAACAGGGAGTTTCGCCCGACAAGATACTGCTTGCGACGTTCACCAATCGCGCGGCGCGGGAGATGCTCGGCCGCGTCGAGGCTCTGACCGGGACCCAGAACGTCCATCGGGTGTGGGGCGGGACGTTTCACAGGGTCGCCAATCTCATCCTCAGAAGGCACGCAGTTTCGATCGGCTACGACTCGAACTACACGATCCTGGATTCGGAAGACGCGCGCACTTACGTCGACCTCGCGATCGAGGATTCGGCGATCGACACGAGCAAGAAGCGTTTCCCGAAATCAAAGGTCATCCAGGACATCATTTCCTACGCCTCGAACACCGACCGTCCGATCGAGGATGTTGTTGTCCGAAAGTATCCGTACTTCGAAATGCTGACCCAGCAGATCAAACGCGTCGATTTCAATTATTCCGAGCGTAAGCGGCGGCGGAACGCGATGGACTACGACGACCTGCTTCTGAACTGGAAGCGGCTCCTGATCGAGAAGCCGGAGATCGGCGACCTTTACGCGACGCAGTTCGAGCACATCCTCGTCGACGAATACCAGGACACGAACAAGCTGCAGGCGGAGATCATCGACCTGCTGGCCGTGAAGCACAAGAACGTGATGGTCGTCGGCGACGACGCACAGAGCATTTTCGCGTGGCGCGGCGCGGAGTTCTCGAACATTTACGAGTTCGCCGACCGCTACCCGGGAGCCCGCGAGTTCCGGCTTGAGACGAATTACCGGTCGACGCCGGAGATACTGGCACTCGCGAACGTCTCGATAGCGAACAACAAGAGACAGTTCCAGAAGAACCTTACGGCGGTGCGCAAGCCTTCGGAGTTCAATCCGGCTCTTGTGCCCTGCTCGGATATCGACCAGCAGTCAGCGTTCGTCGCGTCCAGGATCCTCGAACTCCGGGACGAGGGCATTTCGCTCGAGGAGATCGCGGTCCTTTACCGCTCGCATTACCACGCGCTCGAGCTTCAACTGGAACTTACAAAGCGGAACATTCCGTATCGGGTTCAGTCGGGCGTCAGATTCTTCGAGCAGGCTCACCTGAAAGACGTGATCTCGTTCCTGAAGATCGTTGTGAACCCGAGGGACGAACTCGCGTGGAAGCGAATCCTGATGATGATGCCGGGCATCGGCAAGGTAACCGCGCACAAGATCTTCGAGGCGGTCGCTGTCCGTGAGGAGCCGCACGCGATGATCCGCTCGGAAGCACTTGCGCTGAAGGATCCCTCCATAGAAGAGCGCGGCGCTTTTCCCGCCTCGGTCCGGCCTCGCAACAAGCGGGCGTGGTCTGAATTTGTCGAACTGCTGGAGGACCTGACCGACGACGCGAACCGGAACAAGCCGGGCAAACAGATAGAGATGATCCTCGAACGCGTTTACGAGGAACACCTGAAGGCGACCTACGAGAACGCCGAGGCGAGGCTCGAGGACATACGCCAGTTGGCGATCTATGCCTCGAAGTACACATCTACGGACGAGTTTCTGTCCGAGCTCGCTCTGATCTCGACCGAACGCTTCGGTTCGCCTACAGGGCTCACGGCAGAAGACGTTGTTTCAGGCGGCGAAGAAGATGAACTCCTGACACTTTCGAGCATTCACCAGGCAAAAGGCCTCGAATGGAAGGCCGTGTTCCTGATCTGGGCGGCGGAAGGAAAATTTCCGAGCCCCAAAAGCCTCAACGAGCCGGATTCGGAGGAAGAAGAGCGGCGGCTCTGGTACGTCGCACTGACGCGCGCGAAGGACGAGCTGTACATTACATACCCGCTGATGATCTTCGACTACAACCGCCAGACGGTAGTCCAGAAGCCCTCCCGGTTCGTTCTCGAGGTCCCTCCTGCGATGTACGAGATCTGGGACCTTGAGGAGGACACATCGCACTTCGACGACCCGGTTGCGACCGGGGAGAAAGGGTATTTGAACTGAGCCTTGGACCGCGAGCGTCCCCGCCCGCCTCTTGCGAACCCTTGAACCACGGGCGTCCCCGCCCGCATCTTCTTGGACCGAACGACTGTCTGGACCGGAGCGTCCCCGCCCGCATCATCTCTTTTGCCTAGTACCGTCGGCTTCAATACGGAAAGGTGTTCCGCTACCAGAGCAACTCTCCGGACTCCTCGATTTCAGTTCGAAATCGAGCGCTTCCGTACGGCCAGTCCTCTGGACGTTCACAGAGTTTTGCCTTGACCGGGTTCATCTCAATGTACTGCACTACCCGATTGTGGTGTCTCTCGTTTCTTATATACCTGTCGAAGTAATCCTCGTTCCAGAATCGGCCACTTCTCCCGAGAATTCGATTTGCCTCCTTTGCGCTAAAAGTTTTCACCAACCTCATGATTGTCGACACGGATGTATTCAGCATCGGCACAATTAGCATATGTATGTGGTTTGGCATAACCACCCAGTTAAGCAATGAGTATTTCTTACCGTGATAAAACTGAAGTGTCCGTTCCACTGTCTGGGCGATCTTGGGATCGCGCAGATAACATTCTCCGGATCCGCGATCTAATGCCCTTTCTAATCTTCGGTACAGTTTCAGAAACTCTTTATCGGTTCTCTGTCTGGGGAGTTCGACTCGCCACCGGTCGAGAAGTCTTTTCGGAACTGCGTCTGCTAGATTGAAGGTAATGAACTGTGCAGTCCATTCTCCATCAAAGTGCGGAAGATAGCCGCGACGGTGCCATCCTTTGGGACCGTCCTGGTGAGGTAAACGGTTCATTCTGATGTCCTGCCTTGTTTAGTCATTTCGCCGTGGGAGCGGCTCCGATATTTTGCGGGGGAGCGAAATGGAAGTCAAATGATTCCTTGATCCGGATTCCGTATTTGAACAAGATTCGGGCGGGGACGGCGGCGGTCCAAGGTCTTAAGTGGAAGAGCAACGCGGGAGGGGACGGCAGCGGCCCTAGCGGGAAAGGTTGTGCGGGCGGGGACGCCCGCGGTCCAAGGTCTTAAGTCGAAGAGCAACGCGGGCGGGGACGCCCGCGGTCCAGGCTCAGTCCTTCCCAATCATCTCCGCCGCCATCTTTCCCGATAACAGCACCAAAGGCATCCCGCCTCCCGGATGTGTCGTTCCGCCTGCAAAATAGAGCCCTTCTATCTCCCGGGACTTGTTCGGGAACCTCATAAACGCGGAAAGGATGCCGTTCGACGAAACACCATAGATCGAACCTCTGTTCGCGCGGTACCTTTTCTCGAAATCCGCCGGCGTGATCGTTTCCCTGTAGACCGCCGATTCTCGAAGGCCTTCAAGACCGAACGATTCGAGCATCCCGATGACCCTTTCGGCGAGCACTTCCTTTTCCGCTTCCCAGTCCACGACTCCCGTGTAAGGCGCGTTCAGAAGTATGAAGAGGTTCTCGCATCCATCGGGAGCCTGCGTAGCATCGGTTCTCGACGTCGCGCATACGTAGATCGTGGGGTCGTCCGGCACTGTCAGAGTCCCGAAGATCGCCTCGAACTCGGCCCGGTAGTCCTCTGAGAAGAATATGTTGTGGTGCGCTAGCTCTTCGAACTTTCTGCGGACTCCCAGCAGGATCACGAATCCGCCGCACGAAGGCTCGATCGTGTCGAGTTTGGCGTCCGAGTACCTCTGCCTGTGATTTCCGGGGATCAGCCGGCGACAGGTATCGACTGCGTCCGAGTTCGCAACGACCGCGTCCGCATCGAGGAGACGTTCCGCGGTCCTGACCCCGGAGACCCGTCCATTTTCGATCACGATCTCTTCAACAGGCTCCGAATAGCGAAATTCGACGCCCGCACGGCGGGCGAGCGCCTCGATCTCGGTCGGAATCCCGTAGATCCCGCCTTTCGGGTACCAGGCACCCAGACCGAATTCGACATGCGGGATCAGAGCGAATGTCGCCGGCGACTCGTACGGCGAAGAACCATTGTAGGTGGCGTAGCGGTCGAACAGCTGCCGTATCTTTTTTGAACTGAAGTATTTGGAGTTATACGAATCGAGCGTTCGGGTCGACGAGATCCTGAAAAGGTCGGGGACGTTTGAAGGCGTCAGGAGTCTCGGAAGATCGTTCAGGCTCCTTGAAAGAAATGTCCGCTCGGCAATCTCATACTTCTTTTTCGAAGCCTCCAGATAACCCGCGAGCGCCCGCGCATCTTCCGGAGCGAACGAGGCGATCGCGGTCTCCGTCCGCCTGATGTCGGTCGAGGTGTCGAGCGTCGTGCCGTCTTTCCAGAAGTACCGGCAGATCGGGTCGAGAGGCACGAATTCGAGATGGTCGGCGAGATCTTCACCGCAGTATTCGAAGAGATCTTCGAACACGTGCTTCATCGTCACCAGGGACGCACCGGTGTCGAAACTGAAGCCACTGGCCGTCACACGGTTGACCTTGCCGCCCGGCCCGGAGTTCTTTTCCACGACGGTGACCCGGTTCCCGTCGCGCGCAAGACGGCAGGCGGCGGACAGTCCGCCGAGCCCCGCTCCGATCACGACAACCTTCTTCACTTGTGAGTTTACCGGCCCTGTGTTCAGATCCGGTTCAGGAACGAACGAATCCTTTCAAGCGCCGTTTCTATCTCTTCGTACGATTTGCAGTAGGCGATCCGAACGTGTTCTTCGCCGCCCGAACCGAAACTGCCTCCCGGAACGACCGCGACCCGTTCCTCAAAGAGCAGTCGGTTCGCGAACTCGTCGCCGCTCAGCCCGGTCGAAGCGACCGAAGGAAACGCGTAGAACGCGCCTTTCGGCTCGAAACAGTCGAGCCCCATCTCGTTCAGCGACGAGACTACCATCATTCTTCGGCGATCGTATTCGGCGAGCATTTCCTGAACAAACGGCTCGCCGATCTCCAGCGCCGCCAACGCGGCATACTGCGAGATCGTCGGCGCCGACATCACCGCGTACTGATGCACTTTCGAAAATGCCTTCAGAAGTTCCGCATTGGCGCAGATGTATCCGACCCGCCATCCGGTCATTGCGTAGTCCTTTGAAAACCCGCCCATCAGGACCGTACGATCGCGCATTTCGGGAAGCGCGGGGAAGCACACGTGTTCGGTCCCGTAAACGAGCCGGTCGTAGATCTCGTCGGAGATCACGATCAGATCGTGCTTGTCGGCGACGCGGGCGATCTCCGTTGCGTTCTCGCGGGTCAGGACGGCGCCCGTCGGGTTGTTGGGGAATCCGACGAAGATCGCCTTTGTGCGTTCGGTTACCGCTCCTTCGATGTCCTCCGCCAGCGGTTCGAACGAGTTCTCCCGCCGTGTCACGACGGGAACCGGCACGCCGCCCGCAAATACTATCTCCGGCTCATACGCCACAAAGCAAGGATGGGGGACGATGATCTCGTCGCCTTCCTCGCAAACCGCCGTAAAAACGCACTTGAATCCCTCGCTCACCCCCACGGTCACGAGCACCTCGGTATCCGGGTCATAGCTGACGCCGTAAAGCTTTTCCAGATGGTCGGCGATCGCCTGCCGGAGCTCGGGCAATCCGGCATTGGCTGTGTATCCGACGGCGCGGCCGCTGATCGCGTCGAATCCGGCTTTCGCAATGGGAGCGGGTGTCGGGAAATCAGGCTCTCCCACACCAAGCGAGATCACGTCGGGCATTGACGCAGCGATCCCGAAAAAGCTGTGGAGACCGGAAACCGGCACGCGCCGAATTCTTTCGGCGATGAATCCTTCGTAATTCGTCATATTTGTGAGTTAGGCCGGGATCAGAACGATCCGCGAAAAGGGGTCGGGGGGAACCGCCTGGCCCGGGAATACAGTAGCAAACTACCGGTGTGTTTGGAAGCCGCGGCGGGTAATGTGTTGAGGCGGAAAAGGTGATAGAATGCCGCCGTCATACCACTTCGAGGGCTGCGGAACGCTCTTTTCCTGCGCCCGAAATCCCTGGAGATGAACTTATGAAGGTTTGTCCGAGTTGCGGTTCCGAACTGTCTGAGGACCTTAGCTTCTGCCCTTCGGACGGCAGCCCTCTTCTCAGCAAGGAAGAAACGGAAACCGAAGGCGACATCGGCGAGAAGACGGTCGTTATGGGGCACGACGAGTTCGATGAAGAAGAGACGGTCGCTCCCGACAGGTCCGGCGATGAGGGCGCAAGCGTCGGTGACGCGACTCTCGTGATGTCGGAACCGCCTTTCTCAGGCGATCAGGATGATATCCCCTCGTCCGCGCCCGGCGGATTTGTGACCGAAGACATCCCTTCCGCCCCGGACGACACGATGTATTCTTCGCCGGAAGACACCGGCAGCACGGATGACACTTCGGACTGGGGAGCCCCGGCGGCAGGTCCCTCAGACGAATGGACTGAAGAGCCCTCTTCGGAATATGACGGATTCGAGGCGACGGCAGCCTCTTCGGAGGAGTGGGAAGAAGAATACGAAGAACCTGCGGACGAGGCGGAAGAGCCGTCAGCGGCGGCGCCGGTTGCCGCCGGCGACGGGGGCGAGGGGAAGAAGCGTTCGGTTGTCGGCCTCATCATAGGCCTGGTGCTTTTGTTCTTCGCCTTTGTGATCATACTCGCGGCGGCAGCCGGGATCTGGTGGTATGTGGCCAACCGACCGGCGGAAACGGCCGATGCGAACACGGAACAGAATGTAAACGAGAACCTGGGAACATCCGAAGAAGACGTCCCATTCGAAGACACGAACGTGAATCTGGACGACGCTTCAAATGCCAACGCAAACGGGTCACCTGACGAATCTCCCGCGAACGCCAACACGAGAACGACTCCGACGCCCAGGGCCACGCGATCTCCGACTCCCTCACCGGGAAGGACGGTTGATATCACAAGGGCGACGCCGGACAGGAGAACGACTCCTACCCCGGCGCGCACTCCGACCCCTCCGAGGGCGACGCCCACTCCAAACGTTCCTTCGAGGGTTTCGCGCGGAGTCGTTAACGGCCAGGCCGTCAGTCTGCCGCAGCCCGCCTATCCGGCGGCGGCGAGGGCGGTGAACGCAAGGGGAAGGGTCACTGTCGCGGTGGTCATCGATCGGACCGGACGCGTGATCTCGGCGAGCGCCGTCAGCGGACATCCTCTGCTCCGAGCCTCTGCGGTTTCCGCCGCAAGGCGTGCGCGGTTCAGGCCGACGCTGCTCAGCGGCCAGCCCGTAGAGGTCTCCGGTACCATCGTTTACAACTTCCAGTAACCGGCGTGCTTCGAACGCTGGCCTTAAATAGTGTTAGGATAGGGGTTACTTTTACGGGCACGATAAGGAGGTGGGAATTCTGAGCCTATGAGATATTGTCCGACCTGCGAGACGAAGTTCGAAGAAGACAAGATCCGGTTCTGCACAAAGGACGGGACAGAATTGGTCGAAGGCTCGATACCTTCGTTCACCGACAATCTTCCGAGCGACTCCGTACCTGTTGAGGACGATCCGGGTGAAGAGACCATCATCCGAAGGAAACGCCCGGCCGCGCCTTCTGTTTCCGAACTTCCCGAAGAATTCGACGAAGTGGAAGAGGATCAGGCCGCGAGCCGGATCGTGATCGACACCGCCGAAAGGACGAAGGAACGCTTGCGGACGCAGCCTCCGGCGGGACTCGTGCCGCCTCCCCAAAGAACCGGTCCCGGAACCGGCGTCATCATCTTCTTCTCCGTTCTTGGGACATTGATCGTCGTGATCGGGATCTTCGCGATCTACCTGCTTCTGACGATGAGAGCGGGCGACGCCAACTCGAACGTCAACGAGAATATCAATGCCAACGAGAACCTGGACCAGAACTTCAACTCAGACGACCTTTTCAACCTGAACGCGAATCTGGATTCGAATTCAAATCTGAACACCAACGTCAACACCGCGACGCCGACGCCGAGCCCTTCGCCCTCGCCGACCGAAACCCCCGAAACGAATGTGAACGGCAACGTGAACTCCAACATTTCACCGGGGCAGAGTCCTGCATCGACGCCTTCGCCGCGGCCGACCGTGACCGCAACGCCGAGCCCGGCGAACGTGCCTTCGAACACGAACCGGCCCGTGAACATAGGGACGATCAACAGCCGTGCGGTCTCGCTGCCGCTTCCTTCATATCCTTCATCAGCGAGGCAGGTCAGAGCGGCGGGGCGGGTAGCAGTGGCGGTCACGCTCGACCGCGACGGGAACGTAGTCTCGGCGACCGCGACCTCGGGGCACCCTCTGCTGCGGGGCGCGGCGGAAGACGCCGCACTGAGGTCCCGCTTCAGGCCTGTAAGCGTCAACGGCCGCACTGTCCCCGCTCGAGGGACGATCCTTTATAATTTTGTGGACTGAAGGGAACGCGCGCGTCTCGCGTGCAGAGCCCGCGGAAGCGGGCTAAGGATTCTTGGAAGCAAGTTCGCAAGCCCGTGGCTTGCGCTGCAGGCGAGACGCCTGCGTTCCGTTAACCATCATTGAGCATTGAGAAGGCGTATTCCACCGCCGCCCTCGGGTCGATCACACCCCAGCCCTGTCGGTCCACCTCGTAATGCGGGAGCCTTTCCGCAGTGGTAATCAGGATCCTCTTGATCTCCTGCGCGGTTAATGACGGGTTCGCTTCCATCATTTGAGCCACTACCGACGAAACGATCGGCGCCGAGAACGATGTGCCGTCGACGTACTTGTAATACTTGTTGATCACGTTCTCCTGGCGGAGCTTAAGGATGATGATCTGCCGGAGAGAATGAACCGGCCGGTCTAGCGCCGCGTCAAGCTCTACAACGATCCCCGGATTCGCGCGGATCTTGTCATGCAGGTCCTTGTCGGATGCGCTGTCCAGCGCCTCCAGGAACTCCGCCTGTTTGGCTGTCGGCGTGCCGGGAAGGATCGGCGCCGGGACCCATATGCTCGGGGCGATCACCTCGGGCTTCTGAAGGCCGTCGACCGTCGGGCCGTAGGAGCTTCGGTACATTCCTCGCCGGCTTCGGTCGATCGAGTTGTTGTCGTCAAGGCCTCCGACCGCGATCGCAGAAGGCGCGCTCGCGGGAGGAAAGACGGGATGTGTGGGCAGATGCCCCGCGTTCCCGACCGCGCAGACCACTACGATCCCTTTCGAAACACATTCCTCGACGACCTGCGAAAGCGAATCGTGCAGATAGCTCTGCTCGAAATCGCCTCCCGCGGAGATGTTCACGATGTTCACGCCGAAACGTGTCCGGTTCTCGAGGACCCACTCCAGCCCGTCCTGTATGTTCTGCTCCGTGATTCGCCCGGTCTTCGCGAGTTTCACCAGAACGACCTTCGCGTCCGGGGCGAGCCCTCTGTAAAAGCCGTTCGAGAGCCATCCGTTTCCTGACGCGACGACCGACGTCATCATCCCGTGCCAGCTTGCGACGTCCGGTTCGTAGAGCTGCGAATCGTCGCCTTCCTTGTGCAGAAGGCTTCGGTAGCCGATTATCCGGTCGGCGGGCTTCGTGAGATCGGGGTGCGGATAAAAGCCGGAATCCAGGAATGCGATGGTCGTTCCCTTGCCCGTGAATCGATCGACGGCGTCGAGCCTGAGCGGAGTCGAAAGAACGTGCGAGCCGTCCTTTTTCAAAGCCGCGTCCTTCAGAATGCTTTCCTTTCCGCGCTCGAAGAGCCTCGCGCAACGGGCGCAAACCGTCTCGAAACCCTCGACGCCGGGAGCGTTGGCGCGGATCAGCTTCTCGAGATCGGGCTCGAGCGATGAGAGCGCGACGACGTCCTCCCTGGGCTCTCGCGAGCAGACGGCGCAGTTCCGCTCGCCGGCGGCTATATCGGCGGACGTCTTTCTTCTTTTGATCGGCTTTGCCTCGTGTAGGGTCATCAGGGTCCTTCCCGGGACAGGGTCTACTGTTTGATTATAGGCGCAGTCGCACGTGAATCGTGAATCGGGAGAAGAAAGGAAACAGGATGCACAGGATAGAAATGATGGTTTCGCCGGTCATCGCCGGGAACTGTTCTCGACAATCTCATCGTGTTCGGCAAGTTGATCCTTTCAAAAGGTCGGATCTTGCAGAACACTTCGCTTGCCGGAAAAAAGCGAAATCGAATCCATCCTTTTCATCCTTTCCATCCCTTTCATCTTGTTCCTTTCTTCTATTCCCGATTCACAATTCACGATTCACGATTTACCATTTACCAAATGGCGAAACCAAAGATCGGACTTGCACTCTCGGGCGGCGCGGCGCGCGGATTTGCGCACGCGGGCGTCCTTAGGGTGCTAAAGGAGCACAAGATACCTATCGATTTCGTTTCCGGAACGTCCGCCGGCGCGATCGCCGGTCTCGCCTACGCCGCGGGCATGTCCGCCGACAGCATTGAAGAGCTTGGAAAGTCGATCGGCTGGTACAGCATCAGCAAGCTGTCCTTTTCCGCGAAAGGACTGCTTTCGAACGAGCCTTTGGGAGACATCATCCGCGAGCGCTTCCCTTTCAGCCGGTTCGAAGACCTTGTGATCCCGTTCGCGGCGGTCGCTACAAACCTGGAGACCGCGAAACCGAAGGTTTTCAGGGACGAGGGCGACGCTGGTTTCGCGGTCTGCGCCTCGTGCGCGATACCTGGCGTATTCGCACCTGTCGAAGACAAGGAAGGCAACAAGTACGTGGACGGCGGCGTGGTCGCTCCAATACCTACGGCGGCCGTGAAGGAGCTGGGGGCGGACAAGGTGATCGCGGTCGACGTGATCTCCCCGGACTCGGAATTCTGGGGCTCGCCTACGACATTGCTGGGCGTCTTCTTTCAGTCGGCGATGATGCTCCTGAGGACCGCCGCCTCGCACCAGCATTACCAGGCGGATGTCGTGATCGTACCCGAGGTCGCTCACCTGAGGCCGGACGAGATAGGCAAGATGGACGAGTTCATCGAGCTCGGGGAGAAGGCCGCGCTTTCGAAACTGGACGAGATCAAGAAGCTCATTGACCAATGACCATTGACCATTGACCAATGGCAACCGGACGGAACGGTCGAATCCCGCGACGCGCACCGTTTAGAGCAGCGCTTCGCGCTGTATTTGGAGGGCGAAGCCCGACACAGGCGTTCCTCGAGACGTACCGTTTAGAGCAGCGCTTCGCGCTGCGTTGACCGGGCAAAGCCCGACACAGGCGCTCTTCGATACGCACCGTTTAGAGCAGCGCTTCGCGCTGCATTTGGAGGGCGAAGCCCGACACAGGCGCTCTTCGTTGCCGAATATTCTGAACGGCGGAAACTCGAAAGGAGATCCGGAGGGAAGGGTAGATGTTAGCGGCGCTTGTGTCAGCCGCCCGACCATGAGAAGGGCGAAACACGGCTCCTTTGCGAACGGAACCCTTTACGGCACGCCGTACGGGTTCGCAAAAGTAGTTAGTTGTCCAGGACCCCATCTTGCGTAGACGCTACTTCGGAAGGTCATCCAAACGTACATAGACCTTCTGCGTCGGCCCATAGTCACGTTCCTCATCATCGAACGGGCGCTCTTTTTGAAAAGTGAATGTCAGGAAGATCCTCCGGCTCTCTTCTATGTGCCGGAATGACACGTCAAATACGACCGACGTGCCCGGAGCTAGCAGAGATCTGGAATACATATCAAAGCCGTTCACCTGAATGTCTCCGTTTTCCATTTCCATCAGGTAACGGGAGGATATCTCGGCTCCTTCGCAAAGTCCCTTGCACGTCGGGTTGAGATACATGCTGTTCGTATCGATCACGATCGGGAGAGACGAGTTGTTGGTCAGCTTGAACCAGACAACTTCAGCCTCGTTTTTAGGTAGCACGAGTTTGCTTTGATCAGGTTTGCCGGTTTCCGCAATCCTCTTATCCCAGAAGCTCTCCGCTTTTCCATAATGTGAGAACTCGACACTGACCTTCTCTGCAAGAGCCGGCACTTCCTCGGAGGCCTTCTTTTCCCAGTTCCACTTTTGTTCGGAGATGCCCCTCCGCGCCTCGTTACCTTTGGCTCTAAGCACCGTTTCCAAGTCGCTGGGCACATAGTCAGGCAAGAGCTGCCGGATCCTCTTTCCATTTTCGGTATTGAACAGAAAGACGTTCTGGTTTCTGCCACCTGCAGCCAGGTACTTTCCATCGGGGCTGAATGCCAAGGCGTCGTCCCCGGAGAAGCCAAAGTTCAAAGAAAAGAGGTGCTTTCTGGAGGCTACATCCCATACAAGTATGAGACCGCTAATGTCTGACGTTGCGAGAACCCGCTTGTCGCTGCTAATTGCAAACCCCTCAATGTAAGTGAGGTCTTCGTGCTCTATTCGGCCCGCAGTACTACCGGAACGGAAGTCTATAATCTCGATCGCTGAATCATCCCGTTTTCCAACGACCGCAATTACCTTTTGAAGATTGAGCGGTAACAAGAACGCGGCCTCTTTGCCAAATGGAAAACTGCGAAGCTGCTTTCCAGTGCGCGTTTCCCATACGCGCAAAGAACCGTCGTAGTGACTCGTGACTATCTCTTCTCCTGAAACTGAAAACGTCGCACTATTGATCGGAACCGAGCCATATTCGATAGACATGTGTTGTCCACCAGTTCGGTACCCTTCTTTTGTTCTTATGATTCCGAGGCGCTTCCAGTCAGTCGTGTCATAAACTGCAAGATTGGCTTCCACTAGGAAATAGCAGTACGCACCATTTTCACTAAACTGTGGGATGCTGAATCCCGAAACACCCTTTAGTATTGTTGCAGATTTGATCGACTTCTTTGATTGCCAGTTCCAAACCTCGAGAACACCGTCTTCATAAGCGACCAAGAGCTTGCTCTGGTCTCGACCGAAAGCGACAAAGTACAGGTCCTCATCTTTCCTTTCGAACCGAGATAGGCACTTTAGCGAATCGGCTTCGTAAACATAGATGAATTGATCAGATCCACCAACAGCGAGGAGATTGCCATCGGGGCTAAATGCGATCTTCGATACTTGACCAGGATGTGCTTCTAGAAACCAGCTCTCACCGGTCTTCCATTTCGTAACCTTGATCGCAGCACGTCCCCATCCCGCGCCCTCGGCAATCATCATCCCGTCGTTGCTGAAACCGAACGCCGAATTGTTTCCGAATTGATCTAGCTCCGTGACCTCGGACGTATCCGGATCAGTGATCTTGATCCCTGAATAGTCCCTTTCGTAAGTGATCGATCTCGATTTCGGAAAAACAAGCTCGATTTCAGGCGGAGAGTCACTAACTGAGCGAGCTTCGCCAGTCTTGATGTCCCAAACCTGGAAACTCCCGTTGACGCTCTTTGTGACTACTGACTTGCCGTCTGCGCTCCAATTAAACTGCTCAAGGTTGGTCCGCTCGTTCGCTTTGCGTATGAACGCCGTGTTTACAGTCCAAAGCTTCTTCCTTGTAGCGACCTCCCATAGTATCAACCTTCCGTCGGCGGCCGAGTAAGAAAGTAACTGGCTGTCATCCGGACTGAATGTCACATCAAGGATGTCGTTCGTGTGACCCGTTTGGAACGGGACATCGCAATCTAAGCCCAGCGCGTAGGCTGCAGGTGCCAGAACGCAAATGATGGCAAATACGAGGATGCAATTTGAGTTTTTCATATGCATTAGCTCTCTAGGCATTCTTAGGATCGGCTTGAGGGCTGAGAGTAGACTACTCCGGATTCTGTTGCACTGCTGCGGCAAGAAAGACTCGTTGTTTTTCAATCTGTAACTGCGCGGCAAGCGGCGACCCGAACCCGAACACATACTGCTTTTCGCCCTCCCTGACGGTCGGGCTACTGACACGATCGACTGCCCCTCCTCTGGTCGCCTGCATTCTGCATTATCTCTCCGGCAAGATATTATTCTTCCTAAGGAGATTGTCTACCTCGCTGCAATCATTTTCGTTCTCATCGCATGGGGGTCTTACATCAGTTACTGTGGAATGGTGAGGTTCCGCGCGACGAAGTAGTCACAGGATCTTCCCCGTCGGCTATTCGAACGGTCAGGGCGACCAGCGCGTCAAGGCGTACAACGGGAATCTCTATTACACGCTAAAGTACATCGTGATGATTGTTATCGCGTACTTCCCGCAGGTGCATCGGTGGCTCGCTTGATTCTGAGGACTGAGATTGAACAGCGACACCGTTCAGAGCAGCGCTTCGCGCTGCATTTGGAGGGCGAAGCCCGACACAGGCGCTCTTCGATACGCACCGTTTAGAGCAGCGCTTCGCGCTGCGTTGACCGGGCAAAGCCCGGTCGTAATTCGTTGGAGCACTGCGCTGGTAAGCCGGAGGCTTACCGGACATCACGGCGGCTCAGCCGCGGCCGTTGCAGATATTAGACGGCCGTTGGCCGCCTCGGGCAGCGCAAAGCGCTGCTCTAAACGGTGGATAAGATAAATGTACTGAGAGATGGGTACTGAGAAATGAGTGCCGGGAGTCAGTGCGGATGGTTTGATCGAATTCAACTCCTTTCTCAGTACTCAGCACTCATCTCTCAGTACTGAATCGCTTCCAATTGGCTTATGGACAATCCTTCTTTCGACGTCGCCGTCATCGGCGGAGGCCATAACGGCCTGACGTGCGCCTGCTATCTCGCCAAGGCCGGCCTGAAGGTCGTGGTCCTCGAGCGGCGGAACATCGTCGGCGGCGCCGTGTGCACGCAGGATGACCTGATCGAGGGCTACAAGATCGACGTCGGCTCGTCGGCGCACATAATGATCCACCTGACGCCGGTGATCAAAGACCTTGAGCTTGAGAAGTTCGGCCTCGAGTACATCGACTGCGATCCCTTCGCATTCGCCCCTATGCCCGACGGCGAGGGCGCGATCTACTTCTGGAAGGACGTCGACAAGACCTGCGAATCGATCGCTTCCGTCTCGCCCGAGGACGCTGATCGCTACAAGGCGTTCGTCACCGAGTGGGAGAAGCTCAACGAAGGCGTGTTCGACGCGTTCCTCAAGCCGCCTACGCTGACCAATCTCCTCCGCCACATGATCCTCAAGCGGAGTGCCGATCCCGCGAATATGGTCCGCAAGCTTATGTCGAGTTACGGATCGCTTGTGAAGGAGACCTTCAAGCACGAGGGCCTACGGGCGGCGATGGCCTGGCTCGCGGCCCAAAGCGGACCGCCTCCGACGGCGGCTGCGAGCGGAGATTTTCTCGGATGGCACTCGATGATCCACCGCTCGGGGGTGAAAAGGCCGCGCGGCGGATCCGGCGCACTTACACAGGCAATGGCGAGATGCCTTGAACATCACGGCGGCGAAGTGATGCTCGATGCCGAAGTGGCCTCGATCAATGTCGACGGAACTCGTGTTACGGGGATCGAATTGGCGAACGGCGAACGGATCGAGGCGAAGCGCGTCATCTCGAACGCACACGTCCATACGACGTTCCTGAAGCTGATCGGGCGGGAGAACCTTCCGAACGGACTTGCCGAACGGATCGACAATGTCCGGATAGGAAACGGTTTCGGGATGATCGTCCGGTGCGCCGTCTCGGAACTGCCCGATTACACTTCGGCGCCTTCCGGCGGCGCTCCGGCGGACTGCCACCACGGCCTCCAGCTGCTGTGTCCGTCGATGCAGTACCTCGACCACACATACGCGGATTACCTTCGCGGCAAGCCTTCCGAAAAGCCGGGCGCTTTGGCGATGACGTTCTCGTCCGTCGACGAAACGCTGGCGCCGGCGGGCAAACATACGCTTTTCATATGGGGCCAATACTACCCGTACGAGCTTTCGACCGGCGAGAACTGGGAAGATATCGAGGACCGCGAGGCGGACAAGCTGATCGATGTGGTGAACGATTACGCGCCGAACGTGAAGGCGTCGATCATCGACCGGTTCGTCCAGTCTCCGCTCGACCTGGAAAGAAGGATCGGCCTTTTGCGCGGGAACGTGATGCACGTCGAGATGGACTTCGACCAGATGTTCTACTTCCGGCCCCTTCCGGAGATGAACGCCTACAAGACGCCGTTCGAGAACCTGTATCTGACGGGAGCTTCGACCCACCCCGGCGGCGGCGTTTTCGGCGCCTCGGGGCACAACACGGCGAGGGTGGTGTTGAGAGATGTGAAGGGCTTTTTCAAGTAGGGGCGGGGCTTGTCCCCGCCCTTGAGGGTCGACAGGGATGAAGGGGATCGCGAGGAGCGTGTCCGAAGCCCGACCGTGAGGGAGGGCTACCGTGAGAAGTAAGCAGTCGGTACCCGGAGCGGTAGCGACGGGGCCTTTCAACGACCAGTGAGCAATGATCATCGATCAACGCCCGTTAGGAATCGTCGATTGGTTACGTTGCGAAGTATTCGGGGACCTGTGAGGTCCTGAACGAGTCCCGGAGGGACGGATGTATGTTAGCCCCGGACCAGCCGAAGGCGCAGTCCGGGGTTCGGCGGGCAGGACGAGCTCTGAGCCGCTTTAGCGGCGACACAAAACGCCGCCCAACCTTTCGGGACTAGCCGTGATCTTCAATCCTCGTCCTGGAACTGCTGTTCATACTTGGCCAGATGCTCGGGAAATAGTTTTTCGTAGGGGGGCTGGCTTATGCCGACAACGTTGAGCTCAATGTCTTCTTCTGATCCCGTTTTCTCGGAGAAATCCAGGATCGCAACACCTACACAACTGATCTGTTCATCGTCCGGTGTTCGGACGGCGAGTCTTAGTGCGGATTGATCAAAGTGATTATCAATGCACTCCCGTTGGATTGTCCGATAACCGGTCGAAGGAATGAACCGTCCAAATGCGACACCCATCGCCGGGTCACGCCCCTCGAGTTCGGAATGACCGATAAACGTTTCTCCTTGAAAAACCTTAAATGTCACCTTAAAAGTCTATTCTAGATGCCCCTCGCTGCCGCTCCGGGTACTGATCCTGCCGCCACTAAAGCGGCTCAGAGTCCATTTCGACCGCTTACCCCGGACTGCGCCTGCGGCTTGTCCGGGGCTAACTTATACCCGTCCCTCCGGGACTCGGCCTGAGTCGGATCGTTTCTGAATACTCGGTCAGACCGTGGATTTCCCTTCCTTCAACTCTCTGATATCTCTGCGTGCTCTGCGGTTCAAATGCATGGGGCCAGTCGCTGCCGCTCCGGGTACCGATCATGCCGCCGCTAAAGCGGCTCAGAGTTCATTTCGACCGCTTACCCCGGACTGCGCCTGCGGCTTGTCCGGGGCTAACATATACCCGTCCCTCCGGGACTCGGTCTCAGCTGTCACGTCCCAAAATACTCTTCGAAGTTCCGAAACAAAATTCAAGTTGGCGAAACACGATGATCTCATATCTTTGCGTCTTTGCGGTGACTCGATCCGGGCCCGTCGCTACCGCTCCGGGTACCGATTCATTGGACAACGTTCAATGGTCGTTGGTCAATGAGGGGGCCCGTCGCTACCGCTCCGGGTACCGATTCGAATTTCTCTGGTCCCTGGTCCTTGTTCCCAGCTTGACTCTCACCCAAAACGCGCTAAGAATTGCTGGTCCTCCACAATTTGCGAACTCTTGCGAATGCGGCGTTTGAAGTTTCGATCTACTCGCCGGACCCGAATCCATTTCAGATCCTTAAGGAGACAGTCAATGACCAAACTGATGTTATTCGTCCTGACCGTTGCAGCGGTGTGTCTTTTCGCAGCGTGCCCGGCTCCGGACGCCAACAACTCGGCGAACACCGAAAACGCTAACACTAACGCGGAGGAAAGCACCTCTGCGGCACCTACAAAAGAAGCATTGTTTGCACTCGAAAAGAGCGCATACGACGCCTGGAAGAACAAGGACGCCGATTTCTGGGGTCCGTTTCTCTCCGACAAGTTCGTCGGGTACGGGCAGACCGGTAAGCTGGACAAGGCAGCTGCCGTCAAGGAATATGCCGGCGCGGAATGCGACGTTAAGAGCGTAGCGTTCTCGGACGAAACGATGACGCCGCTCGGAGCGGACGCCGCCTTCCTTACTTACAAGGTTGCGGTGGACGGAACCTGCGGCGGCCAGAAGCTTCCGGCGAGCAGCTGGGCGGTCGGCGCGTATGTGCGCGAAGACGGTAAATGGAAAGGCGCTTTCCACGCCGAAGCACCTGTCGCAGATCCGAACGCGCCCGCGGCGGCCCCGGCATCGGCTCCCGCCGCCCCGAAGAGCGAGGACGAGGCTGCAAAGCCCGACGCCGCAACGGAAGCATTGTTCGCTGTCGAAAAGAAAGCCTGGGAAGACTGGAAAGCCGGCAACGCGAAGGGTCTCGAAGATTGGTCGGGCAAGAACCTTGTCTCGCTCTCCCCGGCGGACGGCTGGACCGACCGTGCAGCTTCGCTCAAGCGCTGGGCGGAGAAGTGCGATATCAAGTCGATGGAGCTCTCGGATCCGGCGAGCGTTTCCTGGGGAGCGGATTACGCTTTGCTGACATTCACTTCGTCTTTGGACGGCAAGTGCGGCGAGCAGGCTTTGGGGAAGGAATGGGGCGCGACGATCTACGCGAAGGAAGACGGGGCATGGAAAGCGGTAATGACGATGGGCACGCCGGCGAAATAGGAGACGACGGTCAATTGACCGTGGACCCAGTGCCCATCGATCAATGAAATCAGTCCCCGGAGCAATAGCGACGTATCGAATCTCGTTTAACCCCAGAGGGCGTGCTTGGTTTCGGGGATCTGCTTAACGCGAAGGACGCCAGGGTCGCAAAGGAATTCTTGGTTTGTTCCGCCTGTTTGTCGAGTACTCATAAGACTCGTTCAGATTAGAAGCGCAGCACGACCAAACTACTCAATTACGTTTTGCGACCTTGGCGTCCTTCGCGTTGGGAAGTTCCCTTGGAATCTCTGCTCTCTCCGCGTGCTCTGCGGTTCAAACCGATCGGGGCCCTGAGTAGCTCCATCACCGTCTCCGCCCTTTGTTCCGGCGAGCCGAGTACCTCGATCGCTTTTACGTCAAGGTCAAGCCGGTCTTCCATCACGAGCTCCCTCAGTTCCTCATCGACACGGCGGCGCATCGAGGCGAACTCGACATCGGGCATCCGGTCCGGATCCTCGATAGGGACGAAAGCGATCAGGTCGATGAGTTCCATTGCCTTGTACACTTCGTCTATCCGGGTCTCCGGATCGAAGGTGAGGACGTCCGAATGGACGGCAAGGTACCCGAGAAAATCGAGCGGGCATCGCTCGAAGATCACATCGCCTTCACTCGCGAGGATCGAGGCGATCGAACGATCGAGCTGAGCTTCGAAGTCGTTGACCGTCGGCGGCTGAGAGAATGCATGGCCTTCTTCGACGAGCTGCCAGAACGGTTCTTCTACCAGGACGAACCCCTCGAGCCGGTCCACGAGTGCTTCGGCCAGCGTGGTCTTGCCCGTACCGTGGGCGCCTGAGATTGCGATGATCATAGCGGAAGTCGGGGAAGGCTGGCTGCTTTGAGGAGTCCGGAACACTTCAGCGGCCGTAGACCGAAGCCATGTACGTGATTTCCGTCATCTCTTCATTCAGCCGAGAGCCTCTGATCGGATCGAAGGTATTGAGGTCCGGATTTCGGATGAGTGTCGCTATCGTTTCCAATTTCCTTAGCAATGCGACCGATGCATTTTCCGGTTTGGTAATCAACAATCGCTCAAGCTCGGCTCCGACGCGGTCAAGGGTTTCTTCATTCCTCTTGTACTGCAAACTTATCTTATTGAGTGACCTGCCAACGCGAAACAACCAGAGTTTCTTGTAATCAGTCACGAGAGCACTTTCAACTGCGGCGATCAACGCGGCCTCTTCCTGAGGGTTGTCGCCCCAGATTTCGCTTCGCCGAGCGTTGCGCATTTCACCTATTTGCTCAACCCCCTCCGGAAGTCTGGACCATTGTATCTGTCCCGGCTCGGAGAAACCTATCTCAAGCCAGTTGTAGTGATAGGGGATATATCTGTAAATGATCAACCCGAGCACGCGAACCGGCTTTCCCTGAAGAAGTATGGGGTAAAAGATTGATTCCTTTGCGGCGGCAACTGAAGTACGGCGCAACAATACGGGTCCTTCGAGAGCCTTTGCATCTTCTACTTTTCCATCTTGATCGATCACGACTTCCACTCTCACCAAGCCATGATCGTTCGTGAGCTTTGCCGCAGGCGGCCATTCGGGTACGACAAGATCCTTCGCACGTCCGTTAACGATGCCTGCCGACATGATCGGTTTCTTGACGGCTTTTCTCGTTGATGCGGCTTTGTCCTGAGCGAGAATCGGAAGGCCGAGAACAAGAATGGCAAGAATCAGATGGAAAAGCGGTTTCTCGAACATTCCCTCGAGACAGGCTGGCTGGTGATAAGGTTCCATTGACGACCGGAATGATCCGGGCAGCTTTGGCGATGACGAAACTCGGCGGTCTCTAAGCTATCTGTCGCTCAAACCGTTCGGGGCCCGTCGCTGCCGTTCCGGTTACTGATGTGCCGCCGCTAAAGCGGCCGGGGAGGGTTCTACGACTTCGATCCTACAGACGTGCCGCTCCTACGGAGCTGAACTGACAGGCCGGATTCTCAGTGTCGCTACTCCGTACTATCCGCGGCCCCTCTACCTAAGACATCACAAAGGCACAAATAGCAAGTGCCAGTAAACAGGCCCCGCTCAAAACCATCAAACTCCGAAACAGGCAATTTGCAGCTTCTCCCGGGGAAACCGAATTCCTTTGCACAAGAAGAACAATACTTGAGTATAAAGATACCGGAAAATCGAGTGTCAGCGATGGAGTCGTCAAACTTGACCTCTATTATCTCGGGTGGCCTCAACGAATTCCGCACAGCAAGAGCAATGTGCTCGCATACATCACTTAGCCCTGCTCTTCCATGTCGCCTACATATGGTGATCCCAACCATGCCAGTGTCTCTGTCCACCTATCGAGTTGTGCTCTAATCTCCGGTTCGCTTTGATAAACGTCGATCCGTGGCTTCTTCTCTTTCTTGACCCGTCGTTACTGCTCCGGGTACTGATGTGCCGCCGCTAAAGCGGCCGGGGAGGGTTCTACGACTCCGATCCTACAGACGTGCCGCTCCTACGGAGCTGAGCTGACAGGCCGGATTCTCAGCCCTCGCAGTAGCCCTCCCTCACGGTCAGGCTTCGGACACGCCCCTCACGGCTCACTGCTTACTGTTCACCGCTCACTTGGCTGCGGTAGCACTCCCTGACAGTCGGGCTTCGGACACGCGCTTCACAGCTCATTGCTTACTGCTCGCCGCTCACTTGGCTGCAGTAGCCCTCCCTGACAGTCGGGCTTCGGACACGCCGCCGCTAAAGCGGCTCCAGATTCTTGATGTGCGCCTTACCCCGGACTGCGCCTGCGGCTTGTCCGGGGCTAACATATCACCGTCCCTTCGGGACTCGGCCTGAAGGGCAGCGCTCCGGAATACTCTGATAAGGACCGGTTTCCTTTCATTGGTCGATGGGCATTGGTCAATGAGGGGCTCGTCGCTACCGCTCGGGGTACTGATTCACTTCGTTACTTAGATCGGTCCGCCCTGACCTGCCACCAGAAACTGAGAAACGCGCCCGGGACCCCCACAAAAAGAGCTACCAGCCAGTTCGGAATCCGGAAAGGGATCAGCATCACCAATCCATAGCAAATACCGACTGTGACGGCTATTCCCAGGAAGAGGCGCCACGATAAATAGAAATCCAGGAAATCGGACAGTTCGAACATCGTGAGTATCGAGTGTACACCGAGCCCCGTTGCTGCGGCGAATCCTCTTGGTTCGATATTGGTGTCGCCGGTCGCTCCTACCTTACGATCGAATAGCAATACGCGTCACGAGGCTTGTCGCTCAGATTCGGGTGCACGAGCCAGCGCCGCAGAACACCTTCTTTCACCATTCCAACCTTCTCAAGTACCTTCGCGGATGCGATGTTGTCGATGTCGCAAGTTGCCCAGACCCTGAAGATCGAAGATTGGGAGAAACACAATTCAATTACGGCCGTAAGCGCCTCGGTCATAAGGCCCTTCCGCCAGTGGCGGCTCACAAGCGCGTACCCCACGTTGACCGATGTCGATCCTACCCGTATCTCCACGAATCCCGCGAGATCGCCTGTTTCTTTCAGCCAAAGCGACCAGGGATAGGCAGATCCATCCTTCCAGACCTGTTCGCAACGGCGCAGGTAAACAAGGGTGTCCCCAATGCTCCTGTGAGGCTGCCAGGTCATATACCTCGTGACCAGCGGATCGCACGCATACTCTTCGAAGACGATCTCCGCGTCGCTCTCGAGGGGCGGCCTGGCGGTTAGTCGGGA
Organism: Aridibacter famidurans; assembly: GCA_024103495.1. GTDB lineage: Bacteria > Acidobacteriota > Blastocatellia > Pyrinomonadales > Pyrinomonadaceae > Aridibacter > Aridibacter famidurans. Next base: position 10,338 of record JAGFIQ010000039.1, on the reverse strand, counting down.
AGTTTCCCATTGGCGTTCGGGGATTATCATCCGGGTCTTTCAAGATCGATGTCGCCGCAATCGCGGCCGACGGTTCTAGCCAGGCTCTTATCGTCAGTGACCTAGGCATCATCTCCCGGTTTAATCGGGGTGCGGGCCTGCAAGCCAAGAAAACCAATATACACAACGGTCGCGGCGAAGATGATATTCGTGATGTTAACGATGAGCATCGGCCAGCTGAAGATCGGCGTAAGCGTAAAGACCACCGTGCCGATGACCATCACAACACCCGCCCATCCTGGAAAATACCCGGTCCGGATCACGGAGATGCTGAAAAGGATCATCCCCGTGAACCAAACAAGGCCCGCCAACTTGTAAATCGGATTTGCGGCTACAAACTCTGCCATCGAAAGTCCCGACCACATCACCTGCAGAGGAAAAGCCGAAAAGGACAAATACGCTATCGAAGCGATGGCGGTGGCGACAAGATTGAACAGATTTTTGCCCGCGGTCTGCGCTTTGTAGATCCCCCAGACACCGATTCCCGCGAGGACGTGGTAAGCGGCCGTCAGGTAGTAGACCGAGGGACTATAACCACGCTGAACGATCTCGAGGACTTCCGAGATCGCCCAGCAAAGGAATCCAAGGATCGCGGCGGAGAGAAGAATTTTCATAGGGTTTTGCGTACCGTGTCAGTAGCCCGACCTTCAGGGAGGGCTACTTCAACAACTCGCCGCGCGAGCGCTAGCCGGCGCAGTGCCGGATAATGAAAATCAGAGTCGTCGGAGATTCGACTAGCTTTGACCGATAAAGTCCAATATGGAAGGCGTCTTTGTCATCTCGCAGTTCTCAAAATACCCCAAATCCGGTCGTAACCCGAACGCCTTCATCAATTCCACACGAATCTCTGCATTCCTCGGATTTCGAAGATCAAAGACTGACTTATAATGTTTAGCACTACCGAATTCGATCCTCCCCGCATTCGCCACTGTGTTCCTGATCATTGATCTGCCATAACAGGGCTGAAAGCCGATGCTTCTATATTCGAACTCTGGTCTGTAGTCGACTTGGGTGTACTCACTTCTGGCTGCGTCTACGAGTTTCATGAATTTTCGGCTGAACCTCCTGGATCGTTCATTCCTTTGAATCAAGCCCCACTGCAGGTAAGAGTCTTTATCTCGGGACCGGATTTGGCCTCCGTAAGACATCGGGAAATCGAAGTCTTCCTTCACAAGAGGTTCATTGCGAATGATCTCGTATTCTCCGTAGAATAGATTGTTGTCCATCATGTAGTCTGAAGGCAGCCAAGGGGCAGTGTTAAAAGCCTCCGAACTCACTAACTTCGAATCCGAGACAATGGCTTTCATCCTCACCAATACCGGGCGGGTCATGATGTGATTGAATTCGTGGTTTGCTGGCAGTTTGTTCTTTTCGCGAAAGGAGTGGATATCAAGCAAGACTTTCCCGAACCCGTAGCCCCTCCTTCCCATTTTGAAAGTGAAAATGTCTCCATTCTTGAATCTTACGTTTCTTCTCTCAGCTTCTGCGAATTTACCGATCTCGTCGAGATGTGAATCGTCAGACTGCTCGATGAACCAAGTAGCCCAATCTTCGTGAGATGTTGGAGGGTTTTCCAGATCCTCCCAAGAGCTAGCATAGAAGTTTGTTTGGGTAGCATGACTCGCCAGCCGTAGCCCTTCATCATTGATAAGGAGGTATATCCCGATCGGGGTCGTGGACTCGAGAGTGGCTGCTGAGAGTTTCTAATCTTCGCCCCTGTCGGTCTTCGGAAGCAGGAACTTGCCGTCTCGTGTCTCTAACTTGTATTGGGTTTCTCAGTACTCGGTTTCGTCGGAAACTATCTGTCTTCTGATAGTTTCTTTGTCAAAGTAGATAGTGCTCTTCTTGCGATAGGGTCCGCCGGGAAGGACTTCTTTCCGCCAGCCAGTTGGGATCGGCGGGAGGCCGAAGTACTTCCGTTGATCGTTCGTGAGAGTGAACATTTGTACTTCCCTTACCGGCATCTACGAGTTGAATCTTCTTGGGCCAGCGGCTCTGCGGTCTCAAGCTCCGGGTACTGATGTGCCGCCAATAAAGCGGCCGGGGAGGGCTCCGCGATCCCAATGCAACAGACGTGCCGCTCCTACGGAGCTGAGCTGACAGGCCGGATTCTCAGCCCTCGCAGTAGCCCTCCCTCACGGTCAGGCTTCGGACACGCCCCTCACGGCTCACTGCTTACTGTTCACCGCTCACTCGGCTGCGGTAGCACTCCCTGACAGTCGGGCTTCGGACACGCCCCTCACGGCTCACTGCTTACCGCTCACTTGGCGGCAGTAGCCCTCCCTGACAGTCGGGCTTCGGACACGCCGCCGCTAAAGCGGCTCTAGATTCTTGATGTGCGCCTTACCCCGGACTGCGCCTGCGGCTTGTCCGGGGCTAACATATCACCGTCCCTTCGGGACTCGGTCCGGCCTGCTGTGCACCTGAATCTCAAGCCAGCTCCCGCTGCCGCCTCCATTGGTCATTGGTCAGTGCGCATTGATCAATGATTCGCCCTCCCTCACGGTCAGGCTTCGGACACGCCGCCGAGAACGCGGCATTCAATGCTCATCGGTCATTGGTCATTGCTCAGTGTCACCTGACTCCTGACTTCTGACTTCTGAGTGCTTCTTCTCCAGATTCCGCGTCGTCTCCTCGGTCACCGAGGCGACGAACTCGTCCCGCGCCGGCGCCGGCATTAGGAGCTCGCTTGTCGATGCATCATCCTCCGTCTGATCGCGGCTGCCGGACGCCAGTTCCCCAACGGAAGCCGGTTCTCCGCCTTCACTCTTCCTGCCCGCGGACAACTCCTTCTTCGTCACTGTCAGGAAGTACCCGTTTATGATCAACGCGATACCTATAAAGAACGTCACGATCCCGAGCGCGGAAAAGAACGTGATCCCGGGCTCGCCCGCCGAAGCAGCGACGATGAAGAACGCCAAAGCGGTACCGAAACCAATGAAAGCGGTGACCGCGCCATTTCGGATGTTTCGAAGCCTTCTTTCCTCCGGTGATTCGAGGAACTTCTCTACTTCGGGAAGGACTTCTTCCGCGATCGAAGCCAGGTCCTTGGCCTGCGCCTGACGGATACGGTCCGCGAACGCGTGGCCGATCTCCTGTCGGGCCGAAACGGCTGAACTCGTGATATCGTCCGGCCTTTCAAGCGCGGTCCTCACCGCGCGCAGGTCTGACCCGCACGACCGGCAGTAAACGTTCGAGGTATTGTCTTCAGTTCCACAGCCCGGGCAGTACATAAGTGAGTATCGTGAATCGTGAATGGTGAATCGTAAATCGTAAATCGTGATTCGTGAATCGTGAAGAAGATGTAAGCGATTTCGCCTCCCATAACGGGGCGAACTTAAACACAATATCCGAAGTTCTCCATCGAGCTGTCCGTAAAGCACTCAGATGGTATCAAGAACAGTTCCCTGTGCCAGTCGTCAAAGCCATCATTCCATCCTGATCATCCTGTTCTCTTCATCCGGATGATTCCCGACCAAGAATCTTGTCCACCGTTCCCGCCGTGATCGGATGGTACCCCGCGCGGGACTTCTCGTAGATCCCCGCCGCGCGCTGTTTTCCTTCCGGCGTCTTCGCAAGCTGCTCGAACAGAGGCGCGACGAATTTCCGCCTTCCGATCGTCGTCAGGAATTCCTCGAGCCTGGGGTACGCGGGCTCGTACTTGTTGTGGACCGCCATCATCAGCCACTTGAACGCGATCTCGGAATTCCCGGCACTATTCAGCTTGAATGCCTCGTCGAGCGCGGCCATTTTCTCACTTCCGAGATCTTCCGGGAGGCCGCCAAGGAAATGCAGCCATTCCTGAGTCGTCCACCCCTCAGTTTGCAGATCCGAAGCCTTCGTCGTCCCTTCCGTCCAGCTCTTCAACTGTTCATCGACCTTCTTGAAAGCCTCGGATTCCGGCTGAGGAGCGTTCGGAGGAAGCCCCGGCTGGTCGATCCACTTGTTCAGGTCGTCCATCGCGACCTTGTCGGGGAACTTGTCGACCAGGTTTACTCTCGCATACTCCTTGAACTGCTCCGTCGTGATGCTCTTGAACGCGAAGTGATCGAAATAGTTCTTCAGGAAATTGTCGAAATCCTCCCTTCCAACGGCGAGTTCGAGGTGCCGCAGGAACAGAGCTCCCTTCGTGTACGGAACGCCTGTGAACCCCTCATCGGGATCGCGGTCCTTCAGATCGACGTGGAGGATCTCGTCGCGCTCCTCCATCTCCTCCATCTCTTCCTCGAGGCCTTTCTTCGCGAGGACCATCTCCATATCGGCGCGGTTCTTCCCGTAGACCGCCTCCTGGATCCGCCATTCAAGGTAGGTCGTGAAGCCCTCGTTCAGCCAGAAGTCGCGCCACGTGGCGTTCGTCACGAGATTTCCGGACCAGGAATGTGCCAGCTCGTGCGCGACGAGCGACACGAGGCTCTTGTCGCCGGCAAGTATCGTCGGAGTCGCGAACGTCAGGACGGGATTCTCCATCCCGCCGAACGGAAAGCTCGGGGGCAGGATCAGCAGATCGTACCGGCCCCATCGGTACTGTCCGTAGAGCTTCTCGGTCGCCGCCACCATCTTCTCGGTGTCTTCGAGTTCCTTCGCCGCCTTTTCTATCATCGACGGCTCTGTGTAAACGCCGGTCCTTTCGCCTAACGGCTTGAAAGCGATATCCCCCACAGCGATCGCGATCAGGTACGGCGGAACAGCCTTCGACATCTTGAAGCTGTATTCTCCCGGCCGTTCCTCGCCCTGCGGATTGTTCTCGGCGCTCATCACGGCGAGAAGGCCCTCAGGCGTCCTCACTTTCGCGGAATACGTCACGCGAACTCCCGGCGAATCCTGGAGCGGTATAAAGCTTCGCGCGTGTATTGCCTGGGCCTGCGAGAACATATACGGCCGCTGCTTCCCGGCGGTCTGCTCTGGAGAGAGCCACTGAAGACCGGATGCTTCGGGGCTTGTTTCGTACGCGATCCTCACCAGTTTCGCGTCCGGCGAAAGGAACACCTTCAGCTCGGAGCCGAGAATATCGTCCGGTTTTGCGAGCTCGAACTTCGCCTCCGCCCAGGTTTCTCCTCCGTCAGCCGACCCTTCAGCCTTATCGATCTTCAGATCGCGAGTATCGAGGACCAAAGGGGCGCCCTTCCCCTTCTCGCTTCGCTCGATCGTGAGCACCGCGGTTCCGGCAAGGGTCTTCTTCTCGAACGACACCGTCCAGTCGAGATCCACGTTCGTTACCCGGACAAGCTGCGGACGGGCGTACGAATGAAGGTCAGTCGGCGCCTCCGCCGTTTCGGGAGCCGGTGCGTTGACAGGCGTCTGCTGACACGCCGTGAGAAAAAGTAAGGAAAAAATTCCCGCCGCCGCAAAGAGTTCTTTCAGTTTCCGCATTTTCGTAACTCCGTTCTCAAACGGAAGGCCCCTTGTCCGCCGCCTCAAGCTTCTTTATGAATTCCTTCTCGGCATCCGAAAGATCGACGTCCTCCGCCTTCACCGAAGGATCGGGCTTGTACCAGAAGAACCGTTTGTAGAATCTCCTGAGCGCCTCGTCCTTGAAGTCGTACCCGCGCACGGCGAATCCGAAGTTCCTTAGCACACGGCGCTCAGCGCCTGTTAGTTGTTTCAGTTCGTCTGCCGTGATCCATTCGCCCGGATGAACTGAGAAGTACGGTCCCAGGCGTTCGACCTCATCGTCGGTCACGCACGACGCCGAACCGGAGCACATCTTCCTGAGCCAGCCTGCCGGCCAGTTGAACTCGCTTATCGCGATGTCGAAGTCCGGCTTGAAGTTCTTTTTCCTGAACACAAGGTATCCGCGGTTCAGATGGACCATCCGGATGGTCTCCTCGTCGAAGTCGAAAAACTTCTCCGCTCCGCCTTTCAGCACCCCGTCGCCGACGATCTCCCAGTTCGCGAGAGCCTTCCCCTTAACGAACCGCGCGGGAAGGTTGAAGATGCCCTGGTCCGGGTGAAGCTGGAGCTCGAAATCATCTATCTGCTTGTTCGCCCAGCGCTTCCCGGTCGTGATCTGGTAGTAGAAATCCCTCTGGGTCTCGACCGAGCCTCCTCCTTCGAACCTGTACGTGTGTCGGACGCGGTTGATCCCGGGCTTGAAGGTCATAGTGAAGTAATACACGTAATCGAATCCGTTGACATCGAGCGCCTCGGCGTTGAACGAGGTCTCGTCCATCTGCGCGATCTTGTATTCCAGGTCTTTCCCGTTGACGTTCACGGTAAAGTTGCTGATCCGCGGATGGCCCCCCTCGCCTTCTTCCACGTCGCCCATCGCCGGCGGAGAAACGAATCCGACCGTCAGTGTCCGGTCGCCTCCCGGGTTGTAGAATTCGAAATCGACATCGACGTCGGCAAATCGGAAGTCGCGGATGAAGAACTTGAGGATCTCTTTTTTAAGCCTGACCTGCGTCTCCTGCAGGGGGACCAGGGTGTTTCCCTGAGCGTAGAAAACTCCGTCGTTGGGGAACGCGGCGGGGGCGAATGCCGCGAGGACGGCGAAAGCTATGGTGATGAGTTTTTTCATTTAGGTGATGTGCCCGTCGCTCGCGCTTCGGGTTCGATAGGTCCGCGGCTACGCCGCCCCTGTGTGCCGTTTAGCCCGCGCACTTGTGCGTGGGATCCGTAGCGGCTTTGCCGCCGTGATGTGCGGAAAGGCTTGCCTGTCCGGCAAGGCGCCACCCATTGTATCTTTCGCGGAGGCTGAGCCTCCGCGATGGTTCTAAGAGGCCGGTCTCCGGTAAGCCCGAGGCTCACCGCACATCACGGCGGCACAGCCGCACATCTCCTTCATCCCCTTAATCTCTGTTCGATCATACAAAAAAAGGAACAGGCCAATTTTAAGCCTGTTCCCGCGCAATTCAAAACAACACCCTGCTCAGGTCAGTTATTTCCGCTTTCGCTCTCGATCTTCCTGATCATCGCTTCCGCGTTCGAGTTCTTAGGGTTCAGTTCCAACGATTTCTTGTAGTTCTTGATCGCCAGTTCCTTCTCGCCCTTCAGCATATACGCTTCGCCGAGGCTGTCATAGACGTTGTAGGAATCGGGATAAAGCTCGACGTTCAGCTGGAACATCCACACGGCCTCGTCGAACTTCTTGATCCGGATCAGCTCGTAGCCGAACCCGTTGACCTGCGATTCGACTTCTGCGTACTTGTTCCTCGGGTCGTTCTTGTAAGCGATCACCTTCTCGCGGAACCCGGTGAAATCCTGCGCCTGGTAGGCAGCCAGCGCGATCTCGCGGAGCGTCTTCCGGGGCTCGTACGGCTTTGCAACAGACTCGACCGCCGGATCGACGTTCTTCATATAGTCGGCAAATGTAAGCTCCGCGACGATCTCAGGAGCCGTCCACTTGCTCTCATCGCGCGCGTGCTTGTTCTGCCAGAAGAGCTCCGAGATCCTCATCGGCATTCCGCTGTTCGGCAGGTGATAGGTGACCGCATCGCCGTACATATTGACGTGCGATCCCGTGGGCTCGCCGACGAAGATCGCGTTCGTCCATATGTCGAGCATGTTCGTGAGGTTCTGAGCCGCGGAGAACGTCACTCTTCCGATGATGACGAAGAACCGCCCTTCCTTGTCGAGTTCGGGCCTCTGGATGATCCCGCGGATGATCGGCCGCACGAGCGTGTTGTTGCCGCCGCCGTTGTAGCGCAGATCGAGCACAAGCTTCTCGGGCTTTTTCGCGTCAGCCTCGGCTAACACGCGGCCCCAGAACTGCTCTAGCGTCTCGTTCTCGGAGTTCAGGACGTCCTTCATATGGACGTACAGAAGTTTCTTTTCCGGCACGTATTCGAACCACTTAGTCTCGTCGGCGTTCTTGAGGTGAAGCGGCGTATCGCCGGACGCGGAATCCCTGGCGTCAGGCCAGTCCTTTATCCGTTTGCGAACTTCCGGGATCTTGTTGTCCACGCCTTCCGGAAGCGAGACGACCTTGGTGAAAACCTTCCCGTCCTTTTCGAGCTTCAGCGTGACCTTGTCGGGATCGGGACTGATGCCGAGTTCGTAGAGCACTTCGGGACAGCCCAGATACCGGGGCACATATTCCATCGTGAACATCTCGTTGTCCGCCGACATATACGGGGCGACGATCTCGTAAGTCTTGTCGATGTCGTATTTTCCGATCCCGATCACCTTCGCGCCGAGTATGTCCTTGTACTCCGGCGCCGCCTTGCGAACGTAGATCCCGTCCGAGAACCCGTACAAACCATACGGGAACAGGTGAAATCCCGATTTCTCGTAGTACAGAGGCGAGGTGTACGTGTGACCGTCGCGGGCGAGGCCGACGATGCGCTCGAACTCAAGAGCGGCGCGGTTGGCCGTCATTCCCGGAAGCGCCTTGTCGAGTTTCTCGATCTCCGAGTAGAACTTGTTCCGGTCGAGCCTGTGGAAGAGGTTGGCGTGCTTTTCCGGAAGGGTCTTCTTGATGTACTCGAGGTCCTCGCGCCATTTTGCGAGCGCCGTCTTGGCTTCCGAGCTTTCGCTCTTGATCTCGCCCAGCTTGGTTCGAACAGCGGCGAAAGCCTGGCCGTTGACGCCGATCGCCGCGACCGATGTAAACACCGCAAGCGCCGCGGCCGCGGCGACAGCGTATCTCTTCGCAACTCGTTTCATTGTTTCTCCGTGATGTTTTCTGGTCTTTTCGTACTGTGAGAATTTCCTTACGGCATCACCGTGACCGAAGTTCCATTTCGGTCAATTCTCCTTTTGGTTCTCCAACACCGCCGGCCGCCGAATCGTGTCACAAACGCAAGTCGAGGCCGTTTGGAGACAAAGGGCAGGGCATTCTCCGACCATCTCTGAGCCCACGATCTCGAGAAAATGGCCATCAGTTGCCCCCCGCTTCAGCGGGGGGACCGAAAGGGCCAATAAAAAATTTAGCCGGCTTCAGCCGGCTGTCCATGGGCTAAAGCCCCTATCTTATTATGTTTACCCGGTTGACCCGCGGCTGAAGCCCGGGGGCAACAAATGTTTCCCCGGAAACGCGATTTTTCGTTCGGTACGGTCCCGAATGGCGTCCAGACCTGCTTTTCAGACAGCCTTCTCCGACTTGCACTCGCAGCAAGACTTCTACTTGGGATCGCTGAGTGTCGCGGAAAAGAAAGGGATTACGACCTTCTCAAACCGCTCTCTTATCCGGCTGCCGTGGTCGCCGTCCGCATAGATCTCGAATGCGTGCGGAATTCCGTTTTCGGACAGCTTCTGTGAGAACATACGGGTCGTCTGTCTGATATGCGGAAATTCTTCGTTCTCTCCGTAATCCACGCGGATCCCCTTTAGTTTCTTGAGATTCTCCGACATCGCGTCCACCTGGTACAAAGGCATTTTCGATTTCCAAAGGTCCAATACCGCCTTGTTCTCTTTCAGACCTTCGCCGTCCGCGACAAACGGAAATGCGACGAACATCGGCGGATCTTCCGGCGCCGGTGACAAGGCCGCTGCCATAGCGAGAAACGCCACGGCATAGAAGTCCTCGAAGGTTTCAGGTCGGCGGCTGATCTCATCTCTGGAAGCGAACGACATCGCTTTCTTCCAGCCTCCGTTCGAAGGGTCGAAATCAGCCTCGAAACCGAGGCAGCAGGGACTGAGTCCGTAGACTGCGCTGTATATTTCGGGATTCTTCATCGCGAGCATGATCGCCCCGTAGCCACCCATCGAGTGGCCGGCAATTCCGCGCCCCGTTGGATCGGTGATCGTGCGGAATTCCCTGTCGATCCTTCCGACAAGCTCTTTCGAAATATAGGTCGCCCATCCGCCGGTGACAGGAGAATCGGTGTAGTAGCTTCCAAGGTATGCATTTGCGGCATTCGGCGCGACTACGATCATCGGCTTGCTTTTGCCTGAACCGATCAGATCGTTCATCGACTTGGCGAGACTCATTCCCTGGTAGCCGTCCTTAGTCCATACTTCTTTGTTGCCCGTGTATCCGTGCAGCAGATAGATCACCGGATAGCGGGTAGTTTTTTCCGGCGAATAGCCGGGAGGCAGATAGACGTCGACTTCCTGGACGGACGGGTCACCCAGCAGGTTACCCTTCAGCGCTTCAGAATCGATAGAGAGAGTGACGAGCCGGCCCTTCTCAGCCGCAGCAGGCGCCTGTGAAAAGACACTGACCGCGAACAAGAGCGGGAGCAAGATCGCCGGAACTAGTTTGAAAGATCGTTTTTGGATTGTTCGCATCTGGGTTTTCTGTCTCCTGCCTTCTTTAAACATTTCGCCGCTAACGCGGCGGGATATTCTGGGGCGCTTCCAACCCGTGGGTGGCGCCCTTCGGGCTTACCCACGGCTAAACGCATATGACCGCTACGC
>JAGFIQ010000029.1 GCA_024103495.1 Aridibacter famidurans | reverse complement strand
CGTCATCTCGCTTGCAGAGACCGGAACTCTGATCTCGGAAGCGAGGAAAGCTGAAGCCTGCAGGGATGCCGAACTTCTTAAGGAGATCCTTGCGCCCATCTGGCCCGACATCGAGGGGCCTCCGGATATTCCCGATCTCGAACCGGCGGAAGAGGGCGAACTGCTAAGGCTGTGCGGTTGTTTTCTCGGCTATTACGGACACCTGAACGCGAAGCCCGATTACCAGGAAAGAGGCAAAGACCTTCTGTCGCAGGCGATCGACGTGTTTGAATCGGCGGGATTGGACGAAGAAGCGGCGAGGGCGGGCCTCAATCTGGCGTGGAGATACCTTCAACAAGGGAGCCACGATGAGGCGGAAGCGATCGTCGATTACACAAAGAGCAAGATCGGAAACCGCAGGTCGAGCACCGTGTACCTTCGGTTGAAACTTTTCGACTGCGTCACATTGAGCTCGGCAGGACATTTTCAAAAGGCGTTGAAATGCGTCACGGCCCTAAAACCTGCTATGGAAAAGACCGATGACCCTGCGGTACGCGCGCAGTACCACATTGAAGCGGCATTTGTGTGTGCGGAAACGGATCGGCTGGCGGAGGCGCTCGAGCACTACCAAAATGCCGAGAAGTTTGCGAAAGCGCTCGGGAACGAGAGGTTCGAGGCGATCATTCTCGGGAACATCGCATTCGTGTTGCTGAAGCAGAAGAAATACGCGCGAGCACTTAAGCAGATCGAGAAAGCCATCTCGCTGAACCGCAACAGGACGCAGAACGGCTTCCTTGCGCACAACTTCGACACCAAGGCGCAGGCGCTTTTGGGCAAGAAGGACCCGGGCCGTGCGCTGCTCGCGATCGACACTTCCCTTGAGCTGTTCCGCCAGGGAGAGGACTTCGCCGGGCATTGCGAGGCGATCTTCAACAAGCTGCGGATCCTGCTTAAGCTTGGCGAGACGGAAGAAGTGCTTATGCTTTTCGCCGAGCTGGTCGACCTGGCCCGCACGCGGATCAGCGAGAACGCTGCTCGTAGGTATGCGGCGCGGTTCGAGGAACTGTTCTTCCTTCCGAAGGCGCGCGGGTACAAGGCCGAGGTCTCTGAGTTCAAGAAGTTCATTCTCCGCGAGGCTCTGATAGAAGCGAATCTTCTTATGAAGGACGCCGCGAAGGACCTGAACATCTCGCAGGCGATGCTTTCGGACATACTTCGCCGCCAGTTCCCGGAACTCTTCGACGAGCTCGGGATCAAGAAGCGAAAGAGCAGGAAGATGAAGAAGTAGGATCGCCGGACGGCAATCGCTTGGTCTGCTGGCGTACCGGACCGCGGGCGTCCCCGCCCGCATCTGTTCGACGAGCTTCAGCTTGTCGGTTCCCTGTCCGGCGAGCTTCAGCTTGTCGGTTTCTCACCACGGAGCGCACAGAGAGCACAGAGGCAAGAAAGGCATCAGTACCCGGAGCGGCAGCGACGGACCTGCTTTCTGCCGCCGATGAAGCGGATCTCGTGGAAACATAACAACCGCAGAGGCGCTGAGGCGCGCAGGAAAAGGCTGAGAGTCCTATCTTGATCATCCTGTCCATCCTGTTCTCTCCCTCTCTTCCGACTTCCCGCCTTTCGTGAAATTCGTGCAATTCGCGGCCTTCCTTCCCCGCGGCCCAGTCCGCCTTCGCACACCTTCCAGGACCCGCCCGCAGTATTCCCGGTCGATCGAAATGCGCTTCCGCACCAGATCGGCAGCCGCGCGAACAGTCCGTTGGAAGACCGCTGCTGAATCCGGCGTACGTCGTTCTGCCCATTGAGTTTAGGCAGGATCAGGCCTGAGAAAAAATCACTGGTAAATTATCAGATTTCGCGCTAATGTTTTCCGGATCTGTGGCTCTTTTCCACCTCGATCACAAACGCAGGCAAGTTCCGGATTCGGACGGACGATCTCCGGTTGAAGATCAGCCAACAAGGCCCGTAGAAGTTCAGAATTGCAGGAGCAATTGGGAATGAAAGTGAAAATCGTTCTGGCGACAGCTCTCGTCCTTTGCGGTTCGGTCCTCGCATCCGGCCAACAGACCGAATCCTTTGACATCATCACGTATGCCTCTCCGAAGGGATGGCAGAAGGAGGCCGGCCAGAATGCGCTTCAGTTCGGCATCGAAGACCGGAACGGAAATTCGTGCTTGATAATGATGTTCAAACCGCTTCCGGGAGGCGGCGACCCAAAGGCGAATTTTGATGCGGCGTGGGAGACCGTGGTCAAGGAAGCCGTGATGGTCAGGGACAAGCCGCAGATGCAGCCTGCTTCAAAGGAGAACGGGTGGAGTATCGAGAGCGGGCTTGCCAAGTTCGAAAGCGACGGCAACAGC
>JAGFIQ010000023.1 GCA_024103495.1 Aridibacter famidurans | reverse complement strand
GGTCGTCACCGGCGACCAGACCCAGATCGACCTTCCGCGCGGACCGAAGAGCGGGCTGGTGCAGGTCCAGCAGATCCTGAAGAACGTCGAGGACATCGAGTTCATATACTTCACCGAGAAAGACGTCGTCCGCCACAAGCTTGTCCAGATGATCGTCCGCGCTTACGAGGAGCACGCCTCGAACGGCGGCGATCAACAAGACTAGAGCGCGCTTATGATCGAAGTCCTGAACCGCCAGAAAAAACTCAGTATCGACGCCGAAGCGCTTCGGGAATTCGCGGAACTGGCTCGCGGGACCGTTGATGAAGCGAAAGGCGGTTCGGCAACGGTCGTGATAGTCTTGGACGAAAGGAGTCGAAGCCTGAACGCCGAATTCCGCGGAAAGGACTCGGCGACAGACGTGCTTTCGTTCCCGTTCGGAGACGAAAGCGAAGAGGGAAGGTTTCTCGGCGACATCGTCATTTCGGCCGAAACGGCTCAAAGGCAGGCGACGGAGAACGGGCTCGCACTCGAAACCGAGCTCCGGCAGATTGTCCTCCACGGCATTCTTCACCTCTGCGGATACGATCACGAGACGGACGACGGCGAAATGGATGCGCTCGAGATCAGGTACCGAAACGAACTCGGAATCGCCGGCTAAGACTTTGTAATGACAGAAACTCGCAAATCGAATCCGTGCGTGATGGTGATCTTCGGCGCCACAGGCGATCTGACCAAGCGAAAGCTCTATCCCGCGCTTTATTATTTGGCCAGGGACGGATACCTGCCCGAGGGTTTCGCGATCGTGGGCGTCGGACGCCAGGAACTCTCGGATGAGGATTTCCGCTCGCAGATCATCGACGATCTGAACGAGTTCGTGGGGGATTCGGCAGATAAGGAGCTCGTCGACTGGTTCCGTGAGCGGACCCTTTACACGGGCGGGGACTTCGACAAGGACAAGGAACTGTTCGATGACATTGGTTCGAGGCTTGAGAAAGCATGCGACGAGTTCTCGATACCCCGCAATTTCTTCTTTTACCTTGCCGTTCCGCCTTCCCTCTTCGCAACTGTCACCACTCTCATCTGCCGGCACGGCCTCGCGGAAGAGAGCAACGGAGAATGGCGGAGGGTGATCTTCGAGAAGCCCTTCGGCCGCGACCTCGCGTCAGCTAAAGAACTGAATTCGCACATTTTACGGATACTCAACGAGCGGCAGATCTTCCGCATCGACCACTATCTGGGCAAGGAGACGGTTCAGAACATCCTCGTCTTCCGGTTCGGGAACAGCATCTTCGAGCCGATCTGGAACCGTAACTACGTCGATCACGTGCAGATCACTGTCGCCGAGGACCTCGGTGTCGAGCAGAGGGCGGGCTATTACGACAATGCAGGCGCGCTGCGGGACATGGTCCCCAACCACATATTCCAGCTGATAACACTGACCGCGATGGAGCCTCCCGCCTCGTTCGAGGCGGACGCCGTGCGCGACGAGCAGGAAAAGGTCCTGCAGGCCGTAAAGACCTACTCACCTGAGGAAGTCCTCAGCAATTCCGTACGTGGCCAGTACGGCGCGGGTACGATCGCAGGCGAGCCGGTTCCGGCTTACCGTGACGAAGAAGACGTCCCGGAGAACTCGGAGACAGAGACGTACGCGGCGCTGAAGCTGTCGATCGACAACTGGCGTTGGGCGGGTGTGCCGTTTTACGTGCGCACGGGCAAGCGGATGGAGCGCAAGCACACGTCCGTGATGATCCAGTTCAAGAAAGCCCCGTTCGTCCTTTTCAGGAACACGCCCGTCGAGAAACTCACTACCAACCGCATCGTCCTCCACATTCAGCCCGACGAAGGCATTTCACTCCATTTCGGCGCGAAGGTCCCCGGTCCGGTGGTGAGGATGGGAGGCGTCGATATGGACTTCGATTATGCCGAGCACTTCGGCGAAACGGTTTCCACGGGTTACGAAAGGCTCCTGTACGATTGTATGATCGGGGATGCGACGCTGTTTCAGCGGGCGGACATGGTCGAATCTAGCTGGCGGATCGTTTCGCCGGTGCTCGATGTCTGGGAGGCGATACCCGCGCGGGGATTTCCGAATTACGAATCCGGATCGTGGGGCCCTGAAGAGGCCGACGAACTTCTTGCGAAGGACGGACGGTCGTGGAAGAACGATATAGAATAACCGCGCGCCTGCGCTTGCCGCTTCATTGCCTCACCCTGTTGCCGACATCGATCGATTTAGTTTATAGTTCTCGTTTTCGAGAATATGGGACACGTTCAAATCCTTGAGGAAAAGGAACTTTTCTCACGCCTGGCAAAGGAGTTCGCTGCCTCGGCAAAGGAATCCATTAAAGCAAGGGACCGGTTCACGGTCGCATTGTCGGGCGGTTCAACGCCGATCGGGCTCTATGAGGAACTGGCATCCGGAGAGCACCTTTCGGCGAAAGAACTTGCGGCGTGCTACTTCTTTTTCGGCGATGAGCGCGACGTGTCGCCCGAATCTGCGCGAAGCAATTTCAAACTTGCCCGCGACCTTCTTTTCAAACCCCTGAAGATACCGGCTACGAACATCGTCCGCTGGCCCACGGAGATCATCGACGCGGAAGAAGTGGCGGTTAAGTACGAGCAAGCGATCCGCAGGTTCTTCAAGCTCGAGGAGGGCGAGTTCCCCCGGTTCGACCTGGTGATGCTCGGGCTGGGTGACGACTGCCACACGGCTTCCCTTTTTCCCAATACGGCGGCTCTTTCAGAAACGAACCGTATCGCGGTGATGAACCGCGTCGAGAAGCTGGACACGAACCGGCTCACGCTCACTTTTCCCGCTCTCAACAACGCGAGGAAGATATTCTTCGCCGTCACCGGCGAAAAGAAGTCGGAAGCGGTCCGGGAAGCGATCGAGGGCGAGAAGAACTGCACGAGGTATCCGGCGCAATGCATCGAGCCGAATGACGGCGATATCACCTGGTTCGTGGACAAGAAAGCCGGGGCGCTGCTTAAGGTACGATAGGCTTCAGCCTGTCGAGATCAGGCGACGCGGTTCTCGCGCGAAAAGATCCTGCCCCGAGTTCATTGCAGATCTGGATCCTCCATTCGGAATTGAAAAGGCCGCGTTTAAGTTGGCCTGTACGGTTCGGACTGCAAGGTTGCGTAATCACTTTTTGGGTTCGTCGGGCTTTTTCTGTCTGGAAAAGAGTTCCTTCATCAGTTCGCCAAGAATGGGATCATCATCCTTCTTGAGAATCACGAGGTTCCCGCCGGTCTTTTCCGTTATTTTCTTGAGTGATTCCTCGACTTTCTTCTTTATACTGCGGCCAAACAAACTCTCTTCGGTCGAAAGGTCTCGAGTAAGGCCTATGGCGTAAACCTTTACGTTACTCGCCACAAGCTTCTCGATGAGAGTGTCTTCTTTAATCTCGCTCTTCCTGTCTTCACCGTCGCTTATCATAATCAGGAACCGCTCAGTGTTTTCCGCGTCGCTTCTGGGTTCCGGAAAAGACTCTGAGATCTCAAGCATCGAATCGCGAATAGTTGTTTGTCCTGCAACGATGTAAGAAGTCGCAATTCGTTCCCTGAGTTTCACGCTGTCGTTCGACCATTCAAGATTCGACTTAATCGAAGCAATGACCTTTGGCCTGCTGCCGATCGTTTCATAATCAAATATCGAGATCTTGCATCCGTCCGACAAGTGCTCAACCAGGGCGTGCGACAAAGCTACAGCCTCACCCCACACCAAACGCATAGACCCCGTATTATCCAGTAGAATCGCGCAATGCCTGTCCTTTTCCTGCGCGCTTGCAGCAACGGTGAAGCAGAAAAACACCGATGCCGCAATAATGGAGGGCAGGACGTACCTAAATGTCGATAT
>JAGFIQ010000019.1 GCA_024103495.1 Aridibacter famidurans | reverse complement strand
ATGGTACCGACTATGAACCTGCGGTTCTCCTTGATGTATGTATCCTCGAAGAAATCCGCGTTCTTCAGCACAAGGTAGTTCGCGATCAGGAAGTCCTTGTGAAAACGGTATTTCTGCGAGTTTATGTAATAGATCCGGTTGCCCTTCCTACGGTCTATGGCGAACATCACGTGAGGCAGGGCGTACGGCGTGTTCTGATGATAAACGCGGGCCATCGCGTCGAATGCTTCCTGCGAGGCGATCTTGTCCAGGAATCGCGCCGACGAATCCGGTTTGGAAGGCATCGCGCCCTTAGGCTCTCTGGTCGGGGAAGGCTTCCTCACGGCCTGCGGCAATGCTGCCGCCGCGAACAGCAAGATAATCAGTGAAAGCGCAAGTGATCTGAACTTCATACTTCCTTTCCTAACTCTAATTGCGAGAAAGCTTCCTGAAGAAGGTGAACAACCAAATGATAACAAACAAGAAATAGGCGGTTAAGGCGAGGGAGAATGCCGTCGAGTCAAGCCCCGCACCTGAGGAGGAGTTGGCCACGAAAACCAGCTGACAAACGAAAGCGCCGAAAAGGAGGTTCACTATTCCGAACCAGGCCATTTTCATACGGAAGTAGGCATAGAAACCGTCTATGTTCTCCGGGGAAAGCCAGTGACCGCTGTTCGGGAGCTTCAGCCTTCGAACCCGTTTACGTTGGGCGAGCCACGGGCCGATCGCGAAAGCGCCGACGTTCAGGGCGATCATCCCGAAGGCGATCGCGAAGAACGTGCCTCTCGAGGAATAGCCGTCGGGCACACCCGACGATCCGAAGTGGACCGCCATCACGTCCGGCATAAGCATGAATTTCCACACCAGATGGATGACCGCGGCGGCGGCAGTGATAGCGTAAGCGTATTTTAGGGTCGACTTCATCGGAGGCAGGCTTCAGAGGATCTTCTCGATCTCGTCGCAGGCTTTTCTTGTTCCGTTTTCGTTGGCTACGATGTCCCTTGCGCGTCCGGCACTTGTTTTGTACGAAGGATCGTTCAGGATCTTCCCTATTTCCGAGGCCGCCAGCTTCCGTTCGTATCTCTCTCGCGACACAGACCGCGCGACACCGAGTCTTTCGCATCGCGCGGCATTGTCAGGCTGGTCGTGCGAGTAGGGCATTATCAGCTGCGGAACGCCTGTCCGCAGTGCCTGGGCCGTCGTCCCGACGCCTCCCTGGTGAACCACGCAGGCGGCGCGCGGAAAGATCTCTCCGTAAGGCGCATAATCGAATGCCGCGCGATATTCGTCGATCCCTCTCGGTGGATCGTTGAAGATTCCGTAGAGTGCGACTGCCCGCTTTTCCAGGATCTTCGCCGAGGCAAGGCTTTCGTCGAAGAACTCTCCGGGATCCATCACGGCTGCGGAACCGAGCGTGAATACGATCGGCGGTTCGCCGGCTTCGAGAAATTCCGAAAGGCCGTCAGGCATCTTGCCAAGATCGTCGCGGCCGTCGTAGAAACAAAATCCCGTCTGGACCGCCGATGGATGCCAGTCGGGCTGCGGAGCTCCGAGGACCTTCGAGAACAGCGCCAGGTGCAGTGTCTCGGAATACCTGTCCCGAATTATCGGATCGTGATCCGGGTCCAGCCCTATCCCGGACCTGAACTCGCGGTACGGCTCGAGCCATTTTCCGATAACTCCGCGGATCAATGAGAAAACGATCCTGTGAAGCGGACGGCCCAGAAAATTGAGGTGCCTGAGAAACTGTGCGTTTGGATAGACATTAGGTTCAAAGGTCGAGAACATCGACAGCGGCGCCATATTCGTCGTGACAAGCTTGATCCCGCGTTTTTCTGCGACCGAATGTGCCGGATAGACGATCTCGCCCGAGATCAGGAGATCCGTGCCCTCGGTCGCCGCCATTAGGTCCTCGAACATGTCCTTCAAACCCGGGGAAAGATAATCCTTTATCAGCCGTTCGGAGCCCTTCCTGGCGTCCATCACGATCCGTGCGGTTTCCCTGTCTTCCGGATCAAACTCAGGTCTAAGCCTCCTGAATCGGAAATCCAGCGCCTCGACCTTTTCCCTGTAGACCTCAAGGGTGGCTATGGTCACATCGTGTCCGCGCTTTCGAAGCTCGATAGAGATCGCGAGCAGCGGATGCAGGTCCCCGAGAGAGCCGTATGGTGCGGCTACGATCTTTGCCATTGTTCAGAGTTCTCTTTCGAGTTTCTCACCCTCCTCGGTTTCGAGGCCGGTGAAATCCGGAGCAGTTCCCGCTTCAGCAAGAAGCTCCGCCTCGCGCTCTTTCTCGCGCTCCGCGAGGCGGCCCTTGACCTGGAAGCGGACGATCAGAAAGAAGCTGAGGCAGGCGAGAACAACGGAAATGAAGACCCCGTCGTTGTTGCCGAGAATGAAGAAAACGGCTGCCGCGGCAACGAAGACCACAACAGCCGCCTTGAAAACGTTTTGCATACGAAAGAGGCTTACCTTCCTACGGGGCTTTTTGCGCGGCCGCCCGCATTCCCTCGCCGCGGATCAGCGCGCGAACCGCGGCGACCATTCCCCTCAGCGCCCTGAACACCTTCGGCGCGAACCAGAAGAAGAAAAGTACGAAGATCCCGAGCACGATCGCGATGATCACCGGGGCGACGACAGCGAGGATCGCGCCGGCGAACGCGATGACGTCCTCGACAAGCGACATCACCCAGTTCGAAACGGGTTCCGGAGAAAGATTGATGCCGGCGCGGACAGCGGCCTTCGTTCCGTGCGAGGAAAGCGCGAGCCCGCCTCCCAGAAGCGTAGCAACGACGGTGACCGCAGC
This sequence comes from Aridibacter famidurans, assembly GCA_024103495.1. Classification (GTDB taxonomy): domain Bacteria; phylum Acidobacteriota; class Blastocatellia; order Pyrinomonadales; family Pyrinomonadaceae; genus Aridibacter; species Aridibacter famidurans. Next base: position 12,332 of record JAGFIQ010000019.1, on the reverse strand, counting down.
GTCCATATCGTCCGTCGCGGAATAAGCGATCACGGCACCGGCGGGGACCCTTATGAATGTGTGGACGACGTCCCAGATACTGTCAAAGTAGGGGACCTTGTCGGCGACGAACTCGATCGCGTACAGGCCGCCGGCGATCCCTATGATCCACCAGTTGTCGAGCACCTCGAGCCCGCCCGGGAGGTGATACGTGGTCACTTTCTGAATCAGCCCGAGCACGAAGACCGTCGCGTACAGATTGATCCCGGAGGTCCAGGCGGACCCGAAAGCCAGGGAAAGCGTCGAAAACCATTCCATCGTTTACCTCCTCTCCACGGTACTTCGCAGAAGCTATTCGTCCTCGTCCGGCTCGCTGTCCGAGCCGTCTGAATCCCGCTTGATGCCGTACTTCTCAAGCCTGTACTGAAGGGTACGAAACGTCAGGCCAAGCAGTTTGGCCGATTTCGTGATGTTGTTGTCCGTGCGCTCCATCGCCTGCGTTATAAGGCTCTTCTCGACGTCCTCGAAATTGACTCCGCCGGGAGGAAGCTTGAAGACGTCCGACGCGCCAGATCCGTTCTGCTGCAGCATTTCCGGCGGGAGGTCCTCTCTGGTGATCGTATCGTTCTCACAGAGAAGTATCGCCCTTTCGACCGCAGATTCCAGTTGGCGCACGTTTCCGGGATATCCGTACTCAAGCAGCACCTTTTCGGCGCCCTTCTCGATCTGGATCTCCCTCTTGGTGTTGCGGGTGTGTTTCTTGATGAAATAGTTCATCAGCAGAGGAATGTCGGTCGCCCTGTCCCGTAAAGGCGGCACGTCGATCGCCAGAACATTAAGCCGATAGTAGAGGTCCTCCCGGAATCGACCGTCCTCCGTCATTTTCAAAAGGTCGCGGTTCGTCGCCGTCACGACCCTTACATCGACCTCGATCTCCTTCGTTCCTCCGACCCTCCGTATCTGCTTTTCCTGCAGAGCACGGAGGATCTTCGCCTGCAGAGAGATATCGAGCTCTCCGATCTCGTCCAGGAACAGCGTCCCGCCGTCCGCGATCTCGAACAGGCCCTTCTTATCGGCAACCGCGCCCGTGAAGCTTCCTTTCTGGTGGCCGAAGAGCTCGCTCTCGAGCAAGTTCTCGTTGATCGCGGCGCAGTTCACGGCCTGGAAAATATTGTTCGACCTGGGAGAGTTCTTGTGGATCGCGCGCGCTATCAGTTCTTTTCCCGTGCCGCTTTCGCCCCGGATCAGCACCGTCGAATTCGACTTCGCGACCTTCAGGATCAGCTTCTTTACCTTGTCCATTTCGGCGGATTCCGAGATTATCTCGACATCCAGCGTGTCCAGCTTCTGAAGCGCCCGCGAGATCGTATCGAGGAGCTTTTCGCTGTCGTAAGGTTTCTGGAGGTAATCGAACGCGCCGAGCCTTAGCGCGTCGACCGCCGAATCCACGGAGCCGTGAGCGGTGAGAAGAACGACGATGATCGACTTGTCGTAATCGGTCAGTTCCTTCAAGAGATCGAGCCCGCTCATCCCCGTCATTTTCAGATCGGTCAGGACGAGATCGAAGTGGCGCTTTTCGACGAATTTCATCGCCGCCTCTCCCGAAGAAGCGGTCGTCACATCGTAGCCCTCGCCGGAAAGGATCATTTCCAGGATCTCTCTCTGGCTCTTTTCATCGTCAACAACAAGTATCGATTTTCTGCTCATACAGTTTCCTGAGCCGCGGGATCGGCTTTCTTGGCCTCCGCGCTCCATCCGGACGGTTCGAGTCGAGTTCCGTCTTTCGGGCATTCTACCTCACCGGCGCGCCGTTCGCCGCACACAGGGCATTCGCGCATCGCTGCCGCCAAAGTGATCCTGAAGGCCGTTCCCTCTCCGGGTGAGGATTCCAGCTCTATTGTTCCCTTGTGCTCTTCGACGATCCGTTTCACGATCGCAAGCCCCAGTCCGGTTCCGGTTTCCTTGGTTGAGAAGTAAGGCTCGAAGACCTTCTCCAGGTCCTCCTCGGGGATGCCTTTCCCCGTGTCCCTGATCTCGACAGCCACATCGCTTCCGGAAGAGGAAAGCGTGATCGCAAGCCTTCCGCCAGTCTGCTCCATTGCGTGGAGCGCGTTCAGGAACAGATTGCTGAACACCGACCTCAGCATTTCATTGTCGCCCAGCACCTCGGGGACCGATTCGCGTTCGACCAGGCTGATCGTCACTCCGTGCTCGTCCGCCTGATGCTCGATGATCTTCAGAGATGTTTCGACGACCTCTCTAAGGTCGACGGGCTCACCGACCAGCTTCGCAGGGCGCGTGTAACGAAGGAAGTCCGAAACCAGCCTGTTGATCCGTTCGACCTCGTTCTTGAGCTGATCAGTAAGTTTTCCGAACGTGCGGCTCTTGTCCTCCTCTTCAGGCTTGAAACGGTTCCGAAGGTGGTCCAGCGTCAGGTTTATGTAATTCAGCGGATTCCGTATCTCGTGGGCGATGGCAGATGCCAGCCTGCCCACAACAGCCGACTTTTCGGCTTCCCGGAGCTGTTCTTCCAGAGCCCTCGTTTTCTCGAGCTCTTCGGTCATTATGTTGAACTGCGTCGCGAGCGAGCCTATCTCGTCGCTTCGGTCCGACTCGGAAAGCCTGAAGCTAAGGTCTCCTCTCGCGACGCGCCTCGCAGCTCTCGAGAGATTCGCGATCGGGGTCGTGAACCTCCACACGAGGATCATCGTCACCAGGATCGCGACAATGAAAACGCCGATTGTGAAGATCAGCGGCTGCGCGGCACGGTAACTGGCCTCGCCGCGGTCGCTCTGCAGTATGACCATCACGTAGAAGCGCCCCTGATTGGTTTCGACGGGAATTGCGTGGGCTTCGCCGTTCTCGCTCTCTTCGAAGCTGCTACCCGCATTTGGAAAGTTATTGACGTCGTCGCCGAGTTTCTCGCGGCCTTCGACAAGCGGAGGCAGGTCTTTAACCGACCTCAGATCGACCGTCTCAAGTTCGCCGCCTTCGGTCTCCTCCGGCAGGTATTTTCCGCTCAGGCTGTCATAGACCTGCCAATCGGCGTCGATGACGAGAATGTCCTGGATCCGGCTTGAAGTCCTCTCGTTGTAGAAAGACTGGCCTTCCCTCTCCACGAAATCGCGAAGGCGGTCCTGCGAGGTCATAGAGTTGACCCCGAGCGCGAATCCCGCCAGCAGCGCCTGCTCCTGCATTTCTGTCAGGTTGATGTTCTCCGCCTGCGTCCGCAAATTGAGGTAGTACTGCACGCCGATCGTCATCACGAGCAGAACCCCGAGCACAAGGAAAAGGCGCCCGCGGAAAGTGCTGAAGAAACTCATTGTTTGCTGAAGGAAGATCTCGCCTCCGTGGTGGTGGTGTTTAACACCCTTGTTTCGCAAAACGGTTGAATGTTATAGTTTGGCTTGGTTCGAAAGCAAAGGCCTCTGGCCATATTATCATCAGCCCTGTCGCTACTCCCCGATAACGAAGCCCGACACACCGATCCCCGAGGTAGTTCTTGATGAGGAAATTCGCGCGCAGTTTCTCCCGAATATTCTCTTTGCCATTTCTACTGTTTCTGATCGCGTTCAACGCGCCCGCCCAAACGGCGGCCAACATCGCCGAAGACAGCATCGCCGGCGAAGATCTCGAGATCCGCAAGGTCGCACTCGAAGCTCTCGGAACCGCCGAGGGAACGGTCGTCGTGATGAACGCCCAGAACGGCCGGATACTCACGATAGTGAACCAGGACTGGGCGATCCGGAACTCGTTCAAGCCGTGCTCCACGATCAAGATCGTGACCGGCATCGCGGGCTACAGCGAAGAACTTATACGCCGCGACGGCTCGCTCGCGAACGGGAGCTACAGGCTCGGGCTCGACCAGGCTCTCGCGTATTCGAACAACGCCTTTTTTCAGAAAGTAGGTGCGGATCTCGGGAATGAAAAGATGATCTTCTACGCCGGCCGGCTTGGGCTCGGGACCGTGACCGGGATCAACGCGCCGGGAGAATCGCCCGGCAAGCTTCCCTTCGGCAACAGCAACCTGAGGATCTATTCTCACGCCGACGATTTCGAAGTGACTCCGCTCCAGCTCGCGGTAATGGTCTCTGCTGTCACGAACGGCGGACGCCTTGTCGTGCCAAGGATACCGATGACCGAGCGCGAGAAAGCGAATTTCAGAGGGTATCTGCGACGCAATCTGGATATCGAGCCAAAGATCTACAAGCGCGTGATCCCGGGAATGCTCGGAGCGGCAGAATACGGTACCGCGAAGAGCATCCCGAACGACCTCAGGGTCGCCGGCAAGACCGGTTCGTGTATCTCCAAAGGTACGTGGGTGGGGTTGTTCGCGTCAGCGGCGCCGGTCGAGGACCCAAAGTTCTCCGTCGTCGTGATCACCCGCGGCCGTTACGCTCGCGGACGCCACTCCGCTGCCATAGCCTCGAAGATCTACGAGGCGCTCAGGCCTCGTTTCGGAGGAAGGTACGATCGCCGCCTGATAGCCGCAAATCCGCGATCTGACGACGAAACGACGGCCGGCAGGTCCGGCAGATCCGACGACAAGCCCTCGGTAGCCAAAACCGGGTCGACGCGCCCGACCGGAACAGTTCCGGCGAGACGAGAGTCCAAGGCCGAAAAGCGTAAATCGGTGGAGGAGATGTTCCCGACGATCGTGATCGAACCCGGCAAGACGGAGATCACGCGTCCGAGGGTGATCGACAGGCAGTAGCGCGGCCCGGACAGGGACGAACTGCAGAATGGCTTGACAGGGCGCCCGCTTCTGCAAGATTATTGTTAGCTGTGTTTTTCTCGGCAGCCTGAGCTTTCGCGCACAGCTTCAGCCGGCCCCACCGGGAAGGATTGCAACTATTGGCAGGACGTCCACATCTGAGGACTCGCATAACGTCCACCAATTCGTTGTGTTACGAAACCACGATAAAATCGGTTCAATTTTGCTTGGAGGGAATGAATTAATGAAATCCTATATGAGAGTTTTGACGGTCGGACTCTTCGCACTTTTGTTCACCGTCGCAGTTGCGTCGCCCGCGTTCGCCCAGGAATGCGATCAGGAAACCAAGACGGCGCTGTATCAGACCTACCTCGACAATTACAACAGCAACAACGTAGCAGATCTCCAGAAAGCGGTTGACGCTGCCAAAGAGTACATCAAGCTCTGCGGTGAGAAACCCGAAGAAGAACAGCTTGTTACCTATTTTAAGGATGGATATCCGAAGATCGAGCAGCGGATAGTAGATATCAATAAGGCCATCGCAGAAAAGGAAGCGCTGGCTGCGGAAGGTAAGCGGCTCGCGGCGTTCGACGCAGCCTACAAAGCAAAGAACTGGGCTCAGGTCTTCGCCGCAGGTGAGGAAGTTCTGAACCACAAGGAAGTAGGAAAGCAGAAATTCCATCTTGACATGAGAATCCTACTTGCTTCGCGCGGCTCCGTTCTCGCCGAGAGCAATCCTCCCATCAACGATTTCAACCAGCAGACTCTTAAGTATGCGCAGGAAGCGATCTCGCGTATTTCTGCCGGAGAATCGTCGGGAACCGGAAACTGGGGAGCCTACGACTTCAGCTGGAAGACGAAAGAGAATGCGCTCGGACAGTTGAACTACGCTATCGGATACATCAAGTACCACCCGCAGGCGAAGAAGGACGAGGGAATCGCTTATTACTACAAGGCGACCCAATACGATTCGGACACAAAGAAGTACTCTCCGATCTATGTGACTCTCGGTGAGTGGTATCAGGAAAAGGCAAGAGAGCTGGGCGTCAAGAGGGAGGCGCTGGATCTGACCGAGGCCGCCGGCGAGCAGCAGCAGCCGAACATCGATAAGGCGTACGAATACCTCGCGATGGAAAAGGCTTATGTCGAGCGCGCGATGGACGCTTACGCCCGCGCACTGAGCATCGCGAAAACCGACAAGGGAGCGACGGAAGAGTTCAAGGCCGGCCTTTTCGACCAGCTGAAGAACCTCTTCGCATTCCGTTACTCGGAGCCTACCGAAGAGGGTAAGAAGACCGACGCCAGCATCAATTCTTACGTGGCGAGCGTGTCCTCGAACTCGCTTCCGAACCCCGCCAACGAGCCGGCTCCGGTTCAGGTGAGACCGGCAGCGACCGACAAGACGACCGACGGTTCGACCGAAGGCACGTCATCGGATACTACCGGGAGCCGAAGCAGGACGGTCGGCACGACCGCTTCCAAGAAGGCAGGGAACTAGTTTTCCGACAACCACCAGGCAAATTGAACCAAAAGCCGGAGGCGAAAGCTTCCGGCTTTCTCTTTTACCGCTGACTTCTATAGAATAGCGTCTTATGTCCGCGAGCCCGGGCGAACTGGAGAACATCATCGGCTATCGATTCAAAGACCTTTCGCTGCTTGAGCGGGCGCTCACGCACAGGTCGTTCGCGTACGAGATGACCGCCGGAACTGACGACGGCGATCCGGCGCTTCTTCAGAACGAGACGCTCGAGTTCGTCGGCGACTCCGTGCTGGGCCTCGCGATAGCGGAACATATCTACGAAAGGAACCCCGGTTCGAGCGAGGGCGACCTCACGCTGATGAAGCACAGGCTCGTCAGCTCCGAAACGCTGGCCGAGATATCATCGGCTCTCGGGCTTGGGAGATTCGTGAGGCTCGGCAAGGGAGAGGAAAGATCGGGCGGGCGTTCGCGTAAGACGATCCTTACAAACACTCTTGAGGCCGTGATCGGCGCGGTATTCTTCGACGGAGGGTACGTCTCAGCGCGTTCAGTGGTCCGAAAGCTGTTCGCCGAACATATTCGGGCAGTCACTCCGGGCACTTCGCTAGATTTCAAGACCCTGTTGCAGGAAACCCTTCAGGCGGCGCGGCGAAAAGCCCCGGTTTACAGGGTTGTGCGGACCGAGGGCCCTTCGCATGACCGTAGGTTCTTTGTTGAAGCGGTCTGGGACGCCGGAAGGGCGGAAGGCAGCGGAAGGTCGATCAAGGCCGCCGAGATGGAAGCGGCGAGCGCCGCAATAGAATTGCTCAAAACAGATTCAGAAGAGCCCGCGTAGTACCACCCGCGGGCATTGATCTATGGCTAAGGAAAATAAAGAGAAGGAAGAAGAAAAGAAAGGCGGCACGCCGGAGTCGAAGCAGGTCGAGCCGCCCCGGAACATAGTCGCCGATTACCTCGAATCGTTCGTCGTTACTTTGATAATGGCCCTTTTCGGGATGACGTTCGTGATCCAGGCGGTCACGGTTCCGACGGGCTCGATGCAGAACACGATCCTCATCGGCGATTATCTTCTCGTCAACAAGTTCATTTTCACCTCCGGCGGCGACCCGCTTCCCTTCCTGCCGCAAAGAGAGATCAGAAGAGGCGACGTCATCGTCTTCAAGTATCCGGGCTTTCCGCACAACGTGGCGAAACTCGAAGACCAGGGCGGGCGGCCGTACCAGATCAACTTCGTCAAACGCGTCATAGGCCTCCCGGGCGACAAGATCGAGATACGCGGCTCGGAGATCTATCTGAACGACGAACTGCTTCCGGAACACAGGGTTATCGGTGAACCCCCGTCGCAGATGGCCGCGCTTGATACGAAGGAGTTCGAACCGCGCGAAGAGGGCGATCAGCCTTACGACGTCTACTATCTTGAGGACATGCTTCAGGGCCGGGGCTCTATGCGCGATTTCGAATTCGGGGCCGAAGGCCGGCCCGTGGTCGTCCCCGAAGGAAATTACTTCGTGCTCGGGGACAGCCGAAATCAGAGCCTCGACAGCAGATACTGGGGATTCGTCCCAAGGGAGCTTGTCGTGGGACGTGCGATGCTTATCTATTGGTCGTGCGACCGCGCGGCGAGCAACGGAAGCTTCTTCGGGTGTCTGACGAACCCTCGGTTGAACCGGATCGGAAAGCTGATCAGATGAGATCGCCGGGCCTTTTGCTAAACCTCGACCCCGAGATCGGAGCCGAAGTCTTCGAGGCGCTCGATGAGGGCCGTGCGGTCGTCGCGCTCGAATCAACCGTCATTTCTCACGGCCTTCCGCATCCTCAGAACCTCGAAACGGCCGCCAGAATGACCGAGGCCGTACGCGACAACGGCGCGGTTCCCGCGCTGATCGCGATGCACAACGGCAGACTTCGTGTCGGCCTCGGGGATTCCGACCTCCCTCTTCTCAACGACAGTTCGATCAGAAAGCTTTCGGTACGGGACCTCCCGGTAGCCGCGGCGAAACGGCTCGACGGAGCGACGACCGTTGCCACAACAAGCCTTGCGGCACGTGCGGCGGGAATTCACGTCTTCGCGACCGGCGGCATAGGAGGCGTCCACAGGGGATTCGCGGCAGACGTTTCAGCGGACCTGCCGGTCCTTGCGAATACGCCGATAACGGTTGTTTGTTCCGGCGCGAAGGCGGTGCTGGATCTTCCCGCAACGAGAGAATGGCTGGAAACGCACGGTGTCACGGTTATTGGATTCGGCTGTTCAGAAATGCCGGCGTTCTATTCCAGAAGTTCCGGATTGAAAGTGGACGAGCAGGTGAACTACCTGAGGGAGGCGGCGGAGATAATCGCCGCTCGAAACCGTCTGGGGCTTCAGAAGGCCGTGATCCTGGCGGTTCCTGTTCCGTCTGAGGACGCCATCGAAGAAGAGACGCTCGAGAGATGGATCGATCAGGCCGTCGGCGACTCCGCGGCCAGGGGAATTTCAGGAAAAGATGTTACGCCATTCCTGCTTACGAGGCTTTCCGAACTGAGCAGAGGCAAGACAAGAGCGGCGAACATCTCGCTTCTTGTCAACAATGCCGCGGTCGCGGCAAGGCTGGCAAACGAACTCGCTTCGCTTTAGCTTTCCGGGCGGTCCTTAAGCGGATTGGGAATGGTGAACGATACGGGTATCGGGACAACCCGTTTGAATCTGAAGATCGACCACTTGAAACGGCCGAATACGAACACGGTCCCGCTGACAAGCCATTCGTCTTTAGAGCTCTTGATCTCCATAGCAGCCCCTTTGACCGCCGAGGTTAGGCCCACCACGATCCTCACCGGATCTTCGAGGGCGACGGTTTCGCCGCTCCTGAAGCTGAAAGGGCTTTCGTAGTCCCGGATCTCCACCGGGATACCGTTCACTTCGAAATTCTCAAAAGATAAGAAATCGACCCTCCCGCTTCTACCTTTCACCGTCAGCACCGGATCGACCGTGAATGTCACCCCGTCCAGCCCTACCGAATCGAACTCGGGATCGGAGAACGACATTTCGAACGAATCGCGGTCGTTTCCTTCCCCGTTTTCGGTTGCCGCACCGATGTCGGCCCTGTGGACCTTGTATCCCCTTATCTTGTCCGGAAGTTCCTGAGGAAAGGCGGCGAGCGCGAACAGGAGTATGAAGCCTGCGAGCAGCGCTTTCCTACATTGACGAGGCTTTCTTTGTCTCACTCTTCTCTGACTCTTCGGCAGGCTCTTCCGAGGCCTGAGTACCCTTGGCCTCTTTTTCGAGGTCCTGTTTGATCGCGTCGAGGATTCCGTTGATGAACTGCGTGGCTTCGTAGGTGGAGAAACGGCGGGCGATCTCGAGAGCTTCGTTAATGACTACGGTGTGGGGAGTCGATTCGAAGAGGAATTCGTTGACGGCAAGCCTCAGTATGTTGCGGTCGACGACGGCCATCCGTTCGATCCGCCAGTGCTCGGCGCGGGTCCGGATCTTGTCGTCTATCCGGTCGAGACGTTCAAGCGTTCCGGTGACAAGATTATCCGCGAACTGCCGGGTCGGGAGATCCATCTCCGTACTCAGCTGGTTCCAGAAATCGTTCACCAGCCGCGGACCTTCGACGCCCGAAACGTCAGCCGCGAAAAGCATCTGAAGTGCGCACTCACGCGCCTTGCGCCTTGCTCCCATAAAGCTTGATTATCAAACCGCTTGCTGACGCGCTGTTACGCCGACGGAGTCTTCCTCGCCGACCGCCTTCAGCAGATTCGCGATCTCTACTGCCGCCATCGCGGCCTCGTAACCCTTGTTCCCCGATTTCACGCCGCACCTATTCGTCGCCTGTTCTACGGTATCCGCAGTCACCACACCGAACACAACCGGAACGCCTGTCGACAACGCCGCCTGAGATATTCCTCCTGCGGCCTCGCCCGCCACGAAATCAAAATGAGGGGTTTCGCCCCTGATCACCACTCCGAGACAGATGACCGCGTCAAATCGGCCCGTTTCGGCGATCCGCTTCGCGGTTATGGGAATCTCGAACGAACCCGGCACTCTGAAGATCTCAACGTCGGTTTCCGCGGCCCCGAGTCTCTCAAGCGCGTCGACCGCACCCGATGCGAGTCTCGAGGTCAGAAGCTCGTTCCAGCGCGACTCTACAATGGCGAACCGAAGGCCTTTGGCGTTGAGCGCTCCGTTGTGAATCTTTGGTTCCAATTTCTCTCTCCCTTACCGTCGTTGCGGCTAATTGGTAAGTATAAGACCCGACCCTGAGCCTTTCAAGCTTTCATTCGTCATTCGCCGCGGAACACAGGCGTTCGTTTCTCCAGGAACGCCGCGGTGCCTTCGCGCATGTCTTCGGAGCCGAAGAGCGTGCTGAACAGACGGTTTTCGAGCTCCAGTCCACTCCTCAGCTCCAAACGCGATCCTTCGCGGACAGATTGTTTCGCGGCCTTCACCGCGAGCGGAGCGAGCGAGGCGATGGTTGCCGCCGTTTCCATAGCCGCCCGCCTGGCTTCCTCAAACGGCGCTGCCAGGTTGATCAGGCCCTTCTTCGCGGCTTCAGAGGCCGAAAGAATCCGTTCCGATGAATCAATGACGGCCTCCCCATCAAAGAAGCAAAGATCGAACGCTTCCGAAAGCTCCGCCGGAATACTGCCACCGCCTGCCGCAAGCAGGATCGAAGGCGGTTCTGAAGCGAGAACCGAGTACGCAAGTTCGGAGAGTTCTGGGGACCGAGACCAGCGCCCGGATGAAGGCTCGACGATCAGCACGACCGCGCGAACGGAGTTAGGAACTCTTCCGAGAGCCGAAACTGCCTCTTCCGGTCGGTGCGTCGTCACCATCATTACCCCGTCAGGCATATCCGCCGATCCGGTTCCTCTTGGTTCAGCCAATGTCCTCCACCTCCTCGTGAACCTTCCTTATGTCTTTCAGGCTGATCCCTCTTTTCACGATCAGGACAACGCCAACGATCGCCCAGAACAGGATCCGCGCCTTTCTCACTATCGCAAGCGTCACGCCGATCCCGGCCGCAAGTGCTAGTGTGTTGACAACGAACTCGGCACCGGCCTCGTCGACGCCGATCACGAAAGGGATGAGCTTGAAGACGATGGTGATCAGACGGCTGATCGTCTCGAGAAAGAAGGCCGTCGTAAGGGATTGTGCGACGCCGCTGATCTTCGAAAGTATGAACAGTACCTCGACGACGCCCAAAGTGTGGAACGCGGCCTGAAGCAGCAGGATCGGCACAAATCGTTTCGGATACCGCCTGTAGTAACCGTAGATCAAATTCTCGAACAGCCTCACCTGAAGACGGCCGCTTTCCAGGACCCCTGTCAGGATCCCGCGGTCGTAGAGCCTTTCACAGATCCCGCTGGCCCAGTGCCATTGCCTGACGATCATCAGCGTGACGAACGACAGGATAAGGACAATGAAGACGAGCAGCACATCGATCAGCCATACGTATTCCGGATCCAGATCGAAGTTCCTCAGAAAAAGTATCGAACCGAGACTGATGAAGAGCGCGGTCACGAAGGAGTAGAAGATGTTCTCGGTGGCAACGGAAGAAAGCCCCACTACAAGCGGGACCTTTCGCCTGACCGCGACCGCCTTTGCCGTGCCGCTTATGAGGATGCCGAGCGGGATCAGGCTGCTGAGCGCCTCGCCGATGATGACCGCCGGAAAGGTGTCTCGGAACCGCAGTTCGTACGGGCCGTAAACCGAAAGGCTCCAGGCGCTTGCGCGTACGGAGATGCGCAGGAGATAAATGAAGAGGATGAGCGCGAAACCGGAGAGTCCGACCTTCGCTATCCCTTCGCCGATCTCGCTGAGCCCGGTCGAGTAGATGAAGTAGATAAAAAGCCCGAGTCCTGCAAGCGTAAAAACGATGCCGGCCGCCTTCAGCCTTGAAAGTGCCTTCGACGCCGGCTTCCCTGCCTCGTTACCCGAACTGACCTGCGTTGCCATTAATTCAAGCGTTTAATAAAATGCAATCATATCGCATCGGCTGAAAATCTTTTAGAAAGGGACGTTTATTATGAGCGCTACTCAAATGGAGCCGGATTCCATACGGCCGGCATTGACGGTTTTATCTGAAGAGGAAGAGCAGTTCAGGGCCAGTTTCCGCGAGTTCGCGGAAGGCGAAGTGCTGCCGCGGGTCAACGATATGGAGGCAGCGGGCAAGCTCGATC
>JAGFIQ010000011.1 GCA_024103495.1 Aridibacter famidurans | reverse complement strand
TTCTTCACCGAAGAATCGCCGCTGGCTCCGAATTCCCCGTACGCTGCCTCGAAGGCCGCCGCCGAACATTTTGTACGCGCCGCGCGCGAAACGTTCGGGCTCGACACCGTCATCACCCGCTGCGGCAACAATTACGGATACCGCCAGTTTCCCGAGAAGCTGATACCGCTTATGATCTCGAACGCGCTGGCGGACAAACCGCTCCCGCTGTACGGCGACGGGCTCAACGTCCGCGACTGGATCTTCGTCACCGACCATTGCGAGGCCGTCCTGCGCGTTTACGAAGAAGGCCGCCCCGGCGAGGCTTACAACATCGGCGCTCGGAATCCTCTGAAGAACATCGATGTCGTTACGAGCATCCTCGATCATCTCGGCAAGCCGCGGAGCCTGATCACGCCTGTGGAGGACCGACTGGGTCACGACAGAAGATACGCGATCGACCCGACAAAGATCGAGACGGAGCTTGGATGGAGGGCACGGATCGGCTGGGAAGAGGGACTGACGAGGACGATCGAATGGTACCGCAAGGAGACGGGAGACGGGATGAAGACCGGAGACGGGAGACGGGAGACGGGAGACGGGATGAAGAAAGGAGACGGGAGACGGGAGGCGGGAAGAAGAAGGGAGAAGGGAGACGGGGGACGGGAGAAGGGAGGCGCGAGAACGGATGAATGATGGAGGAGGGAGACGGGAGGCGGGATGAAGAGGGGAGACGGGAGACGGGAGACGGGAGGCCGGAGGCTGGATGAAGAAGGGAGACGGGAGACGGGAGACTGGATGAAGAAAGGAGACGGGAGACGGGAGACCGGATGAAGAAAGGAGATGGGAGACGGGAGACGGGAGACCGGAGACTGGATGAAGAAAGGAGGCGGGAGACGGGAGACTGGATGAAGAAAGGAGAAGGGAGACGGGAGACGGGAGACCGGAGGAAGAAAGGAGACGGGAGACCGGATGAAGACCGGAGACCGGACGACGAATAGGCCGGTTAGCTCCGCATACGATCGCGAATGGTTTTTGTGTAGCCGTAGAGCATACGCCCAACGTCGTCAATATCTGATTCCAGGCGAGTGGTACTTCCGTAATTCAGATCCTGTGCGAGAATTAGGTAGTACCTGGTCTCTTCAAGCGAGCCTTGGGCAATGTTCATGAACCGGGCTTTATCTGCCAGGCCGGATTTCTTGTATCCTTCCGCAATGTTTGCAGGAATGGAAACCGCGGATCGCCGAAGTTGAGAAGTTAGTGAGTAAAGTTCGTGCTTTGGGAAACTATCGCTCAATTTGTAGATCTTGAGAACCAACTCGTGGGCTTTTTGCCAGACCCGTAGGTCCTTGAATGTTTGTGAGGACATTTGCAGTTTCTCCTTTAAGCCGTGGGGGCTTGGGTTAGGTTGTTCGGTTGGCCGGGCAAACCGCTTGTGAGATTCTGGTTTCGTCCGGCAATTCAAAGCATGCGGATTGGAATCTTCCCGTCTCCCGTCTCCTGTCTCCCGTCTCCTCAAAAGAACCCTACAACCGAATCTACGATTTTGTCTACCGTTTCCTCGTCCATCTCCGTATGTATCGGCAGTGAAAGGACTTCCGAGCAGAGTTGTTCCGTCACCGGCAGCTCGAGCGAAGGGTCTACGAACGGCGCGAACGCCTCCTGTTTGTTCAGAGGGAGCGGATAGAAAACGCTCGAGGGTATGCCCTTTTCCGAAAGGTGCTCTTTCAACTCGTCCCTACGGCCGTTGCGGACGCGGATCGTGTACTGGTGGAAGACGTGCGTCGAGTTCGGCTGCCGTTTCGGCGTCTGGATCTCCTCCGCGCCTTCGAAAGCCTCGTCGTACCGGTCCGCGACCGAATTCCTCGCCGCCGCGTATTCGTCCAGGTACTTCAGCTTCACATCCAGCACCGCCGCCTGGATCGAATCGAGCCTCGAGTTTACGCCGATCACGTCGTGGTAATAGGTCCTCGACTGTCCGTGGTTGGCGATCATCCGAAGCTTCTCCGCCAAAGCGTCATCGTTCGTGAACATCGCCCCGCCGTCTCCGTAACAGCCCAGGTTCTTCGCAGGATAGAACGACGTCGTCCCTATGTCGCCCATCGTTCCGGCACGCTTCTTCGTGCCGTCTCCAAACGCGTACATCGCCCCGATCGCCTGCGCATTGTCCTCGATCACCGGGATACCGTGCCGTTCGGCGGCCGCGAGGATCGGCTCCATATCGCACGACTGCCCGAACAGATGAACCGGCACAACGGCTTTGGTTTTGGGTGTGATAGCCACCTCGATGATCTCCGCCGTCACGTTGAACGTGTCCGGATCTACATCGACCATCACGGGTTTTAATCGCAGGAGCGCGATGACCTCGGCGGTCGCGACGTAAGTGAAGGAAGGGACGATGACCTCGTCGCCGGGCTCAAGCCCGAGCGCCATCAGAGCGATCTGCAGCGCGTCCGTCCCGTTGGCGCACGGAATGACGTGGTTCACGCCCAGGTACGTCTCGAGATCGACCTGGAATCGCTTGACCGCCGGGCCGTTGATGAACGCGGCGGACTTGATGACCTCTTCGATCGCGCGGTCGACCTCGGGCTTGATCTTTTCGTACTGGCCGACGAGGTCGACCATGTGGATCTTTGTCATTTTGATAAACAGGGATGAAGGGGATGAAGGAGATAGGGAATTGAGAATTGATAATCGAAGAGTCGGAGGGTTGGCTCTCGCTCGTATGCAGACCTCCGAAAGTCAGGGTTAGAACCGAATTCGTAAGACAAACGCCTCACACCGAAATGCCGACGTCCCAAGTACAATGAACAATCCTCAACTATCAATTCTCAATTCCACATCTCTTTTATCCCCTTTATCCCTGTTCCTTCTCTCCTTTGTAGAGTTTCGCGCCCGCCGACTTGAACTCCCTCGCTTTTTCGCTCATTCCGACCGCCAGCGCCTTCTCGTCCTCCAGACCCTTCTCTCTCGCAAACTCGCGGACGTCCTGCGTGATCTTCATCGAGCAGAAATGCGGCCCGCACATAGAGCAGAAATGCGCCAGTTTCGCGCCTTCCGCCGGAAGCGTCTCGTCGTGGAATTCCTTCGCCTTCTCCGGATCGAACCCCAGGTTGAACTGGTCCTCCCAGCGGAACTCGAACCGCGCCTTCGAAAGCGCGTTGTCGCGGTACTGCGCGCCCGGATGCCCTTTCGCAAGGTCCGCCGCGTGCGCCGCGAGCTTGTACGTGATCACTCCTTCCTTCACGTCCTGCCTGTTCGGGAGGCCGAGGTGCTCTTTGGGAGTCACGTAGCAGAGCATCGCCGTTCCGTACCAGCCGATCATTGCGGCGCCTATTCCCGACGTGATGTGGTCGTAGCCGGGCGCTATGTCGGTCGTCAGGGGCCCAAGCGTGTAAAAAGGCGCTTCGCCGCAGACCTCGAGCTGCTTGTCCATATTCTCCTTGATCAGGTGCATCGGGACGTGGCCCGGCCCTTCGATCATAGTTTGGCAGTCCATCTCCCACGCGATCTTCGTCAGCTCGCCCAGCGTTTCGAGCTCCGCGAACTGCGCCTCGTCGTTCGCGTCCGCGATCGAACCGGGCCGAAGGCCGTCGCCCAGGCTGAACGAGATGTCGTAGGCCTGCATGATCTCGCAGATCTCGCGGAAGCGCGTGTAGAGGAAGCTCTCCTCGTGATGCGCGAGGCACCACTTCGCCATTATCGAACCGCCGCGCGAGACTATGCCGGTCGTCCGCTTCGCCGTCATAGGGATGTACGGCAGCCGGACTCCGGCGTGGATCGTAAAGTAATCGACGCCCTGCTCCGCCTGTTCGATCAAAGTGTCGCGGTAGATTTCCCAGCTAAGCTCTTCGGCCTTGCCGTTCACCTTTTCCAGAGCCTGGTAGATCGGGACCGTACCGATCGGGACCGGCGAATTGCGGATGATCCATTCGCGCGTCTCGTGAATGTTGTTGCCGGTCGAGAGGTCCATCACCGTGTCCGCGCCCCAAAGCGTCGCCCAGCGCATTTTCTCGACCTCTTCGTCGATCGACGAAGCGACAGCGGAGTTTCCGATGTTCGCGTTGATCTTCACCAGGAAGTTCCGGCCGATGATCATCGGCTCGGATTCCGGATGGTTGATGTTCGAAGGGATGATCGCTCTTCCGCGCGCTATCTCGTCGCGGACGAATTCCGGGGTCACGTACTCCGGGATCGACGCGCCGAAGCTCTCGCCCTTGTGCTGGTGGAACAACGAATCCCGGCCGTCGCCGTTGGCGCGTCGCATCGCCTCGAACGCGATCTGCCGGCCCAGGTTCTCGCGGATCGCTACGTACTCCATCTCCGGAGTGACGATGCCCTTCTTCGCGTAGTGCATCTGGGTGACGATGCGGCCTTTCACCGCCCTTAAGGGCGGTGAAGACGAAAGTACTGAGGACTGAGGACTGAGGGGATCCTCAGGACTGAGGACTAAGGACTGAGGACTGAGACGTCGGTTTTCGGTCTTCGGTATTCGGTCTTCATTGTTCGATGATCGCTGACCATTGGTCATTGATCCCTGTGTGCCGCCGCTATGCGGCTCGGAAGAATTCTCCAATGCCTCACCCCGGGTTGCGCCTTCGGCTCCACCCGGGGCTAACTTCCGCTGCCCCTCCGGGGCAAGTTCTGACTCCTGACTTCTGACTTCCGGATTCTCAGTGCCGTAAAGCCCCTCGCTTGCGCTCCGGGTTCCCGTACCGGTCTCCCGTCTCCTGTCTCCCGTCTCCTCACCCGACAAGCTAAAGCTCGTCGGACATTCTTCGACATCCCCCCGAGCCACGATCCATTCTCGTCGCAGTTTCGGCAGTCCGTCGCGGACGTCGCATTTCACTTCCGGGTCGGTCCACGGGCCGCTCGTGTCGTAAACGCGCACGGGAGGGTTTTCCTCCAGTGTGCCGTCCAAGTCTCTGGAAGGCGTCAGAGAGATCTCGCGGAATGGCACGCGCAGGCTGTGCTCGCCTGCGTTTACAGCGCTTCCGTTCGTCTCGATGTAGACCTTTCTCGAGTTCGGGAGCTTTGTGTTGTCGCTGTTCTGTGTTTCTTTGTCGGTCATCGGTTCTTCCTCCGTCGGTATTATCCGATTCAGGTTCGAAGGGTCTCCTGTCGAAAGGCAGGACTCTCAGCCTCGCGGCTCCCCTGAAAATTGGCGTGTGGGGGTATTGTAACGGGGAGAGTCGGTCGAGTCTATTGAGTCCTTCGAGTCGGTCGAGTCTGGCGGCTCTAGACCTCTCGCGGCTCCGCCGCCGTGATGTGCGGAAAGGCTCTGCCTTTCCGAGCGGAATGCCGAAAAGAACCTTTGCGCGGAGGCTGAGCCTCCGCGCTGGTCTTAATAGGCCCTCTCCCGGTAAGCCAAAGGCTTACCGCATATCACGGCGGCGAAGCCGCAGGAGTAAACCAGGTACGACGGCGCAAGCTAAAACTTGAACTCTGACGCGTTTTCTTATGGCGTTCTTACAGCTCAAACTTTTCAGACTCGATAGACTCGACATACTCGATAGACTCGATAGACCGACCCTCTCTGCTATAATGCTCAACATTCTCCGGACGATCACAATGAAAACCTTCTTCGCGCTGTTTTTGTTCATCGCCGCGTGCGCCTCGCCGGCGCCTACCGGCGTCCCTGACGGACCTGTCAGCGCGGAGCCTCTCGCCGAAGAGCCGCAGACGCGATTCATCATCGAAACGGTCGCAAATGGTCTCGAAGTGCCGTGGGCGATCGTGTTCCTTCCGAACGGAGACCTTATGTTCACCGAGCGGCCCGGCCGCGTGCGTATCGTCGAAGGCGGAAAGCTTCGAATGGAGGCCGTCTACGCGGTCCCGGACGTCGAACCTTCCAGCGAAAGCGGGCTTATGGACATCTCGCTCCACCCGGATTTCGCCAACAACAAGTTCGTCTATCTTGCTTACGCTTACAACGAGGACGGCAAGTTCGTGAAGGTCGTCCGCTACACTTTCGACGGCAAGACGCTGACACCGGAGAAGGTGATCATCGACAAGATCCCCGCCGCTCCGAACCACGCGGGGACGAGAGCCGACTTCGGTCCGGACGGAATGCTTTACATAACGACCGGCGACGCGACGGACTGGGAACTCGCCCAGGATCCCGCATCGCTTGCCGGAAAGACGCTCAGGCTGGAACCTAACGGCGCCGTTCCTTCCGACAACCCGTTCATCAAGAATGCCGATTATCGGGCAGAGATCTGGTCGCTCGGCCACAGGAATGCTCAGGGGATCGCCTGGCACCCGACCTCCGGGCTAATGTTCCAGACGGAACACGGGCCTTCGGGATTCGAGGGTCGCGGAGGCGGGGCCGACGAAGTGAATATCGTCGAGAAGGGCAAGAATTACGGCTGGCCGGAGATATGGGGAACAAAGACGAAAGCGGGAATGGAAGCTCCTCTTTTGGAGTACACGCCGGCCTGCGCTCCCGCGAGCCTCTTGATCTACCGTGGAGACAAGTTCCCTTCGTTCAAAGGCGATCTTCTGTTCGGATGCCTTCGCGGCACCCGACTGCAAAGGGTCAAGGTCGACGGCAGAAAGGTGCTCGGGCAGCAGTCGCTTATGAACAACAACCTGGGGAGGATCCGCGAGGTCGCGGAAGGTCCGGACGGTTACATTTACGTGACTACTTCGAACCGCGACGGAAGGGGATCTCCGGATGAAACGGACGACCGGATATTGAGGATCGTCCCGATCGAGTAGGATTGAGTTTTATGAGTTGACTGAGTTGACTGAGTTTGCCGAGTTGTCAGAGTTTGGTGAGTTTTCTGAGTTGACTTAGTTTACTGAGTTAGCTGAGTTTTCTGAGTATGGGCGGGGCTTGTCCCCGCCTTCGGCTGTACCGCCGTGATGTGCGGAAAGGCTCCGCTTTTCCGACGAGGCGAACCTCGATCTTTCTTCGCGGCTGTGCCGCCGTGATGTGTGGAAAGGCTTGCCTTTCCGAGCGAGCTTCTAATGTTTCCTGCGCGGAGGCTGAGCCTCCGCGCGGGTTTTAGGAGGCCAGTTCCCGGTAAGCCACAGGCTTACCGCACATCACGGCGGCACAGCCGCAAAAATCACAGTATAGCCGTCTCTCGGTAAGCCGCAGGCTTACCGCACATCACGACGCCAAAGCCATAATAATCACATCAGGGCCGGCTCCCGGTAAGCCAAAGGCTCACCGCACATCACGGCAGCGGAGCCGCTGGCGCAAACTGAAGTTCGCGTTACCTCCCCACATAAACCAAACGTACTCCCATCACGTACAATCATCCTTTCCCGGTTCGCCGCGATAAATCAACAGAGGTACCAATCAAATGCAATTTTCCAGAATCCGTTCCGGGCGCAGCACGTTCGCCGCCCTCCTGCTTCTCACATTTTTCATCCTTCAGGTCCCCGCCCAGATGGCGGCGAGGACCGAACTTCCTTCGCTGACCCCGGAAGAAAAGGCGCTTGTCGAACGGATCTCCCTAGATTCGTTGAAGAGCTTCACAAACGCCCTTGCTGCCGATGAAATGGAAGGCCGCGGCACGATGCAGCCCGGCGGCGACAAGGCCGCCGAATGGCTCGCGGCCCGATACAAGGAACTCGGCCTAAAGCCGCTCGGCGACAAAGGCTCTTTCCTTCAGTCGATCAAGTTTCGCGAGACAGTTCTCGGAGAAGGAACCCATTTTAAGATGGACGGCGCCGCCCTGGTCCACGGCAGCGATTGGGCGATCGTTCCCCAGACAGCCAGCGAGAAGACCGTAAAGGGCGAGATGGTGTTCGTCGCGTACGGAATCGTCGCCGATTCGATCAACCGTAACGATCTGAACGGCGTGAACCTTAAGAACAAGATCGTGGTGATGATAGACGGGCCGCCGGCCAACATTCCGGAGGAGGCGTGGGACAAGCAGAACGCTTCGCAGATCTTCTTCGGGATGATAATGCAGGCCGGCGCGAAGGGCATCGTGTACATCGGCCACGGCCGCGAAAAGGACCCGCCGGAACTGCTGATCGATTACTTCAAGCGAAGGCAGATCTCGCTTGCGGACGAGCCGGGCCCGCTGTCATTGTATCCGCCGATCATTTACGCCAGCTCGGAGGCCGCGGCGAAGTTCTTTGAGAAGTCTGGGGTCGCTTACAAAGACGCGCTCGCGATGGCCGAGCGCAACGATTTCAAGGCGTTCGAACTCAAGCGTGAAGCCGAGATCGCGATCAAGCCTCAGAGCACAAAGGGCGCGTCGAGCAATGTGGTCGGCTACATAGAGGGCTCGGACCCGAAACTGAAAGAAGAGGCGATCGTCTTCACGGCGCACTTCGACGCTTACGGCGTGCTGGACGGCAAGGTCTACAACGGGGCCGCCGACAATGCGCTGGGAACAGCGGAAATGCTCGCCGTTGCGGAAGCCTACTCGAAAATGGACCCGAAACCGAAGCGGTCGATTATCTTTTTGGCGGTTACGGGCGAGGAGTACGGACTGTACGGATCGAAGCACTGGGCACAGAATCCGACCTGGGACATCAAGAAGGTCTCGGCGAATCTTAATCTCGACACGATCGGCTCCGAGGTCTACGGGCCTATCAAACTGGTCGTCGGATACGGAGCCGAGCATTCCTCGCTTGGGCCTATGCTGGACGAGGTCGCCGCCTCATACGGGATCAAGGTGATACCGGATCCCGCCCCGGAAGAAAAGGTGTTTCTGCGCTCTGATCATTATTCATTCGTCGAACGTGGAGTGCCTGCGCTGATGCTTATGGCCGGACCGGAAGGAACCGGGGAATCCCTCGTGGCCAGGATCAAAGCGTGGGAGAAGCTGCATTACCATCAGCCTTCCGACGACGTGATGAGCGACTGGCACTGGGAAGGCGCCAAGACGGTGGCGGACCTGATGGGGATCCTGGGTTTAAGGCTCTCGAACCAGGAAGGGATGCCTTCGTGGAACAAGTCTTCGAGGTTTGGCGAACTGAAACGTGGGAATACTGGGGAGCTTCCGGAGGAGAACTAGAGATGGCCGTCCGCCGAAAGGCGGGAACGGTGCTGATGATTCGCGACTTAACGCGAAGGTCGCCAAGGTCGCAAAGGAAGATTGAACCATTCCGTTGCGCCCGTCGCGACCATCGCGTTCGAAGATCCAACCCGGTCCCGCGCGTTCGCGCGGCGCAAACTGAAGTTCGCGGTACCTCGGCGCCCGTGGCGATCCTCGCGCTACCGCGACCCAACCAGCAATAGCCGGTCAGCCGTCACTTCGAACTCGCCTTTCTTCAGATCTTCTCCGGCGGGTTGAGCCCTTCCTCCTAGACATCCCGCGAAGAACTTCTCCGCGGCCGCAAACAAAGAGATCCAGTTGTCCGCAAGCCTGTAGTCGTGGACTTCCTCCGGATAATACAGATAGGTCACGGGCTTTCCGCGGGACATCAGTTCGTCCGTCATTTTGTCCGAATGCACCGGCACGGCCCTCGTGTCCTTTCCCCCGTGAGTAATGAGAACAGGCTTCGAGAGTCTTTCGGCAAAGAACAGAGGCGACGTTTCGCGCAAGTGTTTCCGTCCTTCTTCGGTGCGTTCGTCGCCCAGCTTGATCCGCCAGAACAACGGACTCTGATCAAGCAGGATCTTCAGGTCGGACACGGGATAGAGCGCCATCCCGCACTGGAATTCATCAGGCGTGAACGTGAGTGCCGCGAGCGTTGCATAGCCGCCGTACGACCATCCGAAGATCCCCAGCCTTTCCTTGTCGGCGAATCCGTTCGACACGGCCCACCGCGCCGCGTCGGTGACATCGTCCTGCATCTTCTTTCCCCACTCTAGATTCCCCGCGTCCGCGATCTTCTTGCCAAACCCTCCGGTTCCCCGGAATTCGATCCGCATCACGGCATACCCACGATCGGCGAGAAGCTGGAAGATCCGGTTGGTGTACCACGAGTTCCAGGGGTACGCGACGGTAGGGCCTCCGTGGACGTAGATCAATGTTGGAAGAGGCTTTGCGGGTCGACCTTTATCGTTCAGTTCGGTTTCCGCGGGAAGATAGAAATGAGCCGGAAACACGAGTCCGTCGCGGGTCTTCACTTCCGACATCAACCGCTTCGCTATCGGGAATCCCTCAAGCGCGGTGTGGCTAAGAAAGAGATATTCCGTCTTTCGGCTCTTACGGTCGTACCAGAAGTAGCGGACCGGGCCGCCGTCGAGATACGCGACGAGCCATTTGTCACCCGTGAAGCTTCGGGAAGATATGCCCACGTCCCCGGGCCTAAGCGACGCGAGATATTCAAAGTCCTTTCTTACCGAATCGTCGATGTAATGCCGGCGCATATCGCCGAAATATGACGTCGCCGATTCGACTCGATCGGTCAGCGGATCGACCATCAGGACGGGCGTGATGTCCGCCTGAGGGTCCCGTGCGAGGATCCTGGACTCGCCCGTGCCGATATCGAAAGCCTTCAGGACGGCGGTGTCCGTGTCGAGATCGTCGATCAGATAGAGCGTATTTCCCTTTTCATCGACCGAGAACGCGCGGCTGAACTGGGAGTTCGGGAAAGGGACATCCAGGAACTTTTCCCACGCACCCGCGTCCTTCGGCCTGTAAAGCGAGAAACCGCCTCCGGTCCGTTCCTCGCCGACGGCCGGGATGAAACGACTGTCGAAGATCACTCGGTCAAAAGCGTGCGAAAGCCACACCAACGATACCGTTCCGGTCTTCACATTCACTATGCGGTATCCCCCTTCGACAGCGACGAGCACTTCGGAGGGCCTCTTCGCGCTAAGGCGTTCGATCCTGACCGGCGGCGCACCGAGATCGAGCTTCGTCTCTTTCCCGTTTGCGGCGTCGATCACGACCAGCGAAGCCGCGCCCTCGCGGACCATCACGGCAACGATCTTGTTCTCACCGTTGAGCCATTCGTAGCCGGCGACCCTCTGGGCTGGCGCGGTAAGCGGTTTCGCTTTGCCGGTATCGGCTACAGGTGCGATATATATCGCTTCACCGCCCTGGGAAGGGGCCACGAACGAGACGGTCTCGCCGTTACCGCTGAGCTTTACGAGGTTGCGGTCGGACTCGGAGAAGATGTCGGCTCGGGGAACTAGTTCCGCCGACTCCGCGACGGCTCCCGCCGGGATCAGGAGGAAAACGAAGATGAGAAAGAATGCAGGCATGGTGGTCTGTTGCATGAGTTTTTCCGCCCGCGATGTCCGACAAGCTTCAGCTTGTCGCCCGCGAGGTACGATGAGCTTCAGCTCGTCGCCCGCCGAAAGGCGGGACGATTCTATCTTTCTTCGCGGCTGTGCCGCCGTGATGTGCGGAAAGGCTTGCCTTTCCGGGGTGCGAACCTCGGTCCTTCTTCGCGGCTGTGCCGCCGTGATGTGCGGAAAGGCTTGCCTTTCCGAGCGAGCTTCTAATAATTCCTGCGCGGAGGCTCAGCCTCCGCGCGGGTTTTAGGAGGCCGGCTCTCGGTAAGCCGGAGGCTTACCGCACATCACGGCGGCACAGCCGCAAAAATCACAGTATAGCCGTCTCGCGGTAAGCCACAGGCTTACCGCACATCACGGCGGCACAGCCGCAAAAATCACAGTATAGCCATCTCGCGGTAAGCCACAGGCTTACCGCACATCACGGCGGCACAGCCGCAAAAATCACAGTATAGTCGGCTCTCGGTAAGCCGGAGGCTTACCGCACATCACGGCGGCACAGCCGCATAAGTCACAACAAGGCCAAGTTCAAGTAAGCCAAAGGCTTACCGCACATCGCGACGGCAGAGCCGCATGAACAAACCGACGTTCGCGCTGCTCACTGGTCCCTGCTCATTGATATGCCGCCCAGCCGAGGCCGTCCGGATTGTCGCCCGGTTTCAGGTCCTTCACGAACTCCATCGAGCCCAGATCGAATACCTTCACCGTATCAAGCTGCGTGAGCGCGACATAGGCGCGCTTGCCGTCGGGCTGGACAAGGATCCCGACCGGTACACCGCCTACCGCGGCACGCTTCAGTTCCTTGCGGGTCGCCGCGTCGACCACCACAAGTTCGCCTGAGCTCGCATCCGAAACAAGAACATACTTGCCGTCCGGAGTGAACTTGACACGGATCGGGACCTTGCCGACCGAGATCGACTCTTTCACCTGATCGGTCGCCGGATCGATGATCGAGATCTTTCCGTCCCCGTTCTGCCCGACCCAGACCTCTTTGCCGTCAGGCGAAATGTCGATCGCTTCCGGCTGGATCCCGACCGAGATCTGCTTGATGTTTGCGGGATTCGGCGGTCCCTTCAAGTTGATCGAGGTGACAGTGTTGGAAGCGATGTTCGCGGTGTAGATCTTCCCGTTGTCGGGCGTCATCGCCAGCATATGCGTCGCCGTCTGCCCGGTTCCCATTACCCAGTCGATCTTCTCCGTCGCGGGGTCGAGGCGCGCGACCGTGCGGCTCGATTCGGAGGTGAAGTACACCTTGCCGTCGGCCACAGCGATCCCGTGCGGCCGATAAAATCCGCCCAGGTCGATGCGTTTGACCTCTTTCCGTGCAGGAATGTCGATCACGGAGATCGAATTGTTAGGCTGCTGGGCGCCGTAATTCGCTACGTATGCGGTCTTTCCGTCGGCGGAAACCGCTACCTCATGCGGGAAGTCGCCGG
>JAGFIQ010000188.1 GCA_024103495.1 Aridibacter famidurans | reverse complement strand
CGCTTCTGGGTCATACTTGCGACACTATTTCAAAAGACGATCTTCATCTTCCGGGGCCGGATTTTGTCGACCGGGTCTGGATCGAATCCGACCGGAGGCCCTCGGTGCTCAGGTCGATCCAGACGCTGTTCGACAACGGCCGCCTCGCCGGAACCGGTTATCTTTCGATACTTCCGGTGGACCAGGGCATCGAGCACTCCGGGGGCGCCAGCTTTGCGCCGAACCCCAGGCTGTTCGATCCGAAGAACATAGTAGAACTCGCGATCGAGGGCGGCTGCAACGCCGTCGCCTCGACCTTCGGCGTGCTCGGTTCGGTTGCCAGGAAGTACGCGCACAGGATCCCGTTCATCGTCAAGATCAACCACAACGAGCTTCTTACCTACCCGAACAAGTTCGACCAGGTGATGTTCGGCACGATCGACCAGGCGAAAGAGATGGGTGCGGTCGCGGCCGGCGCGACGATCTACTTCGGATCGGAGGAATCGTCGCGGCAGATAATCGAGGTCTTAGAAGCGTTCGCATACGCGCACGAGCTGGGAATGGCGACCATCCTCTGGTGCTACCTGCGCAATCCTGTCTTCAAGACCGAGGCGGGCGATATGCACAGCGCGGCGGACCTAACCGGCCAGGCGAATCACCTGGGTGTGACGATCCAGGCGGACATCATCAAGCAGAAGCTCCCGACGCGGAACGGCGGCTACACCGAGCTGAACAAGCAGGGAAGCTATGGCAAGACGCACGCGAAGGTGTACGACGAGCTCACTTCCGAGAACCCGATCGACCTTGTTCGTTATCAGGTAGCGAACAATTACATGGGTCGCTGCGGGCTGATCAACTCGGGCGGCGAATCGAAGGGCGACGGCGACCTCGCTGCGGCGGTTCGTACGGCTGTGATAAACAAGCGCGGCGGCGGCACGGGGCTTATCTCCGGCCGAAAGGCCTTTCAGAGGCCAACAAAGGAAGGCGTCGAACTGCTCAACTCGATCCAGGACGTGTATCTGACGAAAGAGATCACGGTGGCTTAGACGGTGAGCTGTGAGCTGTGAGCAGTGAGCAGTGAGTTGTGAGCAGTGTCAGTAGCCCGACCGTCAGGGAGGGCGTAAAGCAGTACTGAGAACAAAGGACTGAGGACTGAGTAGCCCGCAATTGCAGGGCTACTCTTTTGTTCTCTGCTCACTTTTCGTGTTGTTACAAGTAGCTTGCCCTTTGAGGTTGAACGCTTATCCGATATTCCGAGTCGCACCGGATTTTCTACCGCAAAGACCGCTAAGGAATTCGCAAAGGGCCGCGAAGAAGTGAGGAAGGTTGCGGCTTTTAGTAAGGAACCCTTCGCGTGCTTTGCGTAAATCTCTGCGCCCTTTGCGGTTAAACTCTTCTATGTTCTTCCGAGCCGCAGTGGGTCTTATCGCTACAAAGATCGCAAAGGCGTGAGTGAGAGGCCTTGCATAGTGACCTTTGTCGTTGCCTTTCTTCCGGGAGGAGATCTTTACCGCAGAGGACGCGGAGGTTCTCACAGAACTCCGCAAAGAGAACCGAACGCGACCGGGATTCAAGTCTTACCCTGGACCTTCGTGTTATCTTCTTAGCAAAAATTCTCCGGAGAAAGCAGATCTATGAAATGCCTCGTACTCTTTCTTGTCGTCACGTTCTTCGCCGTCACGGTGTTATCCCAACAAACGTCCGATCTTCAAAAACTCGTAGAGACCGAAAGGGCCTTCGCCCGGATGGCGCTCGAAAAGAGCACCAAGGAAGCGTTTCTTCACTTCCTCGCGGATGACGGCGTCGTGTTCGAGCCGATTGCCGTCAATGGGAAAGAAGCCTGGACCAAGAGACCTCCTTCGGTCGGACTGCTTTCGTGGGAACCGGTTTGGGCGGACATCAGCGCAGACGGAGAACTCGGATATACGACCGGCCCCTGGGAATTCCGTCCCACGGGAAAGGACGGCGATCCGGTGGCTTTCGGGCAATACCTGACGATCTGGAAAAAGCAGAAGAACGGCGACTTCCGCGCGGTGCTCGACATCGGAGTCTCGCACGGAAAGCACGAAACTACCGCTCGGGCGATAGAATATCCGGCCGATGCCGGAGCCGCTTCGGAAGGAGTTTCGGATGCGAAGGCGCCGGTCGAGTTCGGGGGTTTGTTCCCGAAACAGCCTTTTTCGTCTGACGCGATCGTTTTCAGGGACGGCGAGTTTCCGGCTCGCGGATCGACGGCTGCTTCGGAGCGGGCGAAGCTCGACGCGACCGGCATCAAGCGTGCTTCGTGGAGCGGGATCAATTGCGACGGCTCGGGAGAGATCTACTATTGCCACACGCGATTTAACCTGTCCTATCAGGACGGCAAGACATTCTGCGGTAATCACCTCAGGATCTGGAAATTCCGCGAAGGCAAATGGCAAACGGCGGTCGATCTGATAGCGGCACTGCCGGAATGTGAGGGGTAGAGGCGGGAGACAGGAGACGGGAGACCGGAGACGGGAGACCGGAGACGGGAGACCGGAGACGGGAGACAGGAGACGGGAGACAGGAGACGGGCGACCGGAGACCGGAGACCGGAGACAGGAGACAGGAGACAGGAGACCGGAGACGGGAGACCGGAGACGGGAGACCGGAGACGGGAGACCGGAGACGGGAGACCGGAGACGGGAGACCGGAGACGGGAGACAGGAGACGGGAGACAGGAGACGGGCGACCGGCGTGCGCATAACGGACATTTGAGTTGAGGCTCGAGCAAGCCGAAGGCGCAGCCCACGGAAGAGGCAAGAACGATTGTACGAGCCGCGTTACCGGCAAGATGCGGGCGGGGACGCCCGCGGTCCGAGGCGGCGGTCCAGGGCGGCAAGATGCGGGCGGGGACGCCCGCGGTCCGGTGATAAGTATGAAACACCTACGAAGAACTTTCGCATTAGCAGTCCTGCTCAATCTCTTCCTCGCTTCCCTTGTCTTTCCCCAGGCCGCGCCAAAGCCCGAAGACTTCGCCGACGAGATACGTCGGATCGAGCAGTTCGTCGAGGCGCAGATGAAGCGCGACGGGTCCGTAGGTCTTTCGATCGGGTTCAGCAAGGACGGATTCGTCTGGACGAAAGGATTCGGCTACGCGGACCTTGAGAACAAGACACCCGCGAAGGCCGATTCCTCGTACCGCATGGCCTCCGTCACCAAGACCTTCACGGCCGCCGCGGTCCTAAAGCTCGTCGAGGAAGGCAAGATCGATCTCGACGCCGAGGTCCAGAAGTACGTGCCCTATTTCCCGAAGAAACAGCACCCGGTCACCGTCCGGCAGCTTCTCGGGCACCTCGGAGGGATCTCGCATTACAGGAACTATCTGATCGAGGGCCGCATAAAGGATCCCAAGACCACGCGCGAATCGATCGCCATCTTCGAAGACTTCGAACTCGTTGCCGAACCCGGAACGCGTTACAACTATTCAAGTTACGGATTCAATCTACTCGGGGCCGTGATCGAGGGAGCCTCCGGGAGATCTTATGGAGAGTATCTGACCGAAAGCGTATGGAAGCCTCTTGGAATGGATTCGACAAGAATGGATGATCCGCTCGACATCATTCCGGGCCGCGTTCGCGGATATCAGTTGGTAGGCGGAAAGCTGAAGAACTCCGAGTTTGTCGACATCAGCAGCCGCTTTGCGGGAGGCGGGGCACGCTCGAACGTGGCGGACATGCTCGCGTTCGCCGACGGGCTTCGCGAGGGCAAGCTTCTGAAACCTTCGACCGTGAACGAGATGTGGACCGCACAGACGACAAAAGGCGGGCGCGACATCGGTTACGGCTACGGATGGGGAACGAACACGGCGAACGGACGGTTTGTCGTCGGCCACGGCGGCGCACAGCAAGAGGCGAGAACCTACCTTCTTACCGTGCCCCACAAGAATTTCTCGGCGGCTGTCGCGATCAACTTCGAACCGGCGGATTCCGCGCTTTACGTTCAGAAGGTGTTCGAGATCGTTCTCGGCGAGCCCTGGTCGATCCGGTACTATGCGCCCGATCCAAGGGAACACGCGATCCTCGAGGGGCTCGACGGCGCGTTCGATTTCGGAATGCGCTACTTCGATCAGCACCGCCGCGCCGCGACGGAAGATCCAGGAGAACTCGCGAAATCCTTCGCGTACCTGAACTCCGCGGTCGAAGGAGATCCGGGCAGCATTCGGAAAAGGCTCGACGAAGGGCGGCATCCGCTTTCCGGCGAGCCGCTTGTGAAGGTCATTTCTCACGTCGCGGCGACGCTCGCGTCGATGAAAGGCGGAAGCGTCGACGAGTATTACAAGAAGGGAGTTCCCGCGCTTCTCGATGATTACTCGGTGCTTGCGTCCGAGATGGGCGGGCCGGCAGCGCTGAGGCTGGATCCGGCTCTTCGAAGCAATGTTTCGAAATGGGCTCTCGACTGGAGGAAGACCTCGAGGGCGGTTGGTGATGACCTCGCGATCAGCGCCGAGACCGACCTTGACGCGATGACCGGGAAGCTCAATGAGGCATTCAGAGGCGCGAGCGTCTATCCGGACCTTGTTCCCGATATCGAGAACCTCGTTCGCGCCCGTGTCGTTGCCGGCGATGTCCCCGGCGCGCTGAAAGCGGGAAGAACGGGCGTGGAACTGTATCCTTCTTCGGCGACGACCAACGGGCTTCTGGGGGTCCTGTACGTGGTAACCGGAAACGACGCGGAAGGCGTGCCTTTGCTGAAGAAGTCGGCTGAGATAGCGCCGAACGGGATGGCCGGCAGAGGAGGGCTGAACAATGTGGCGTATGATCTGGCGTCGGCCGGCAGGCCGGAGGCGGGCCTGCGATTGCTGATGACCGCGATCGGCATGTACCCGGACGAGGCCAATCTGTTCGACAGCATCGCGGACTTCTACCGCCGCATGGGAAACAAGGAAAAGGCCGTCGAGTTTTATGAAAAGGCCCTTTCGATCGACGCGAATTACCCGGCTGCTGAGGCGGCGAGGAAGACGCTTTCGGAACTGAAGAGCGAGAACC
>JAGFIQ010000175.1 GCA_024103495.1 Aridibacter famidurans | reverse complement strand
GCGGCAGAGCAGCCTGGCGAATTCGTAATCGCGCTTGTTGGTCTGCCAGCCCCGGAACGGCCTGTCTTCCGGATCGGGATCGATCCAGACGTAATCGCCGTCGGCGACCTCGAGTTCCTTTGCGTCGTCCGGGTTGATGTCGACGTAGCCTTCGGCGACGAACGGGCTCCTCTTGTCGCGCCGGTAGATGTCGCCGAACGGGCCGAACAGCACCGCCACCATATCTGTGTCGATGGGCGTCGTGTGCGCGCCGTGCCTGTATTTAGGGGTATGGAAGATGAACTTGTAACCTTCCTTGATCCGGGGATGCTGTGAGTTCTTCGCTTCCGGCCAGGTCATCACGACGTTGCGTCCGCATCGCGTTTCGCACGAAAGGTCGTCCCTTGCGACGCCGTACTGCTCGGGACCCGCGGGCCGCATCGCCTCGTGTTTCGGCGAGATGATTATGTTCGGTTCAAGGAACGTCGAATCGACAGGTTCCCTGTGGACCGGAAGGTTCTCTCCCGCCTCGATGAACTCCGGTTCCTCGCGGTAGAACTCGAGCCGTCCGCTCTTCGTGTACCAGGGGATCGAATCCGTGATCTGGTCGTATCCGACGGACTTCGGCGTCGTCCGGCTGTTCATCAGCGCCGGGACGCCCTCGAGAGCCTTGTCGTGCAGGTCCTTGAAGGAATAGCCCTTGGTGTTCGTCGAGTGATCGAGGATCCTCTGAAGGTAAACGTCGGTGTTTCCCTCGCGGACGAACTTCCAGTAATCGAGGAAGCGCCTGTCGCCGGTCAGTTCCGACAGCTTCGATCCCACTAGCGCGAAGACCTCGATGTCGCCCAACGTGTTGAATATTCTTTCGATCGGCGTCTTCGGGAAGACCGCGAGGAAGGGGTTCGTGACGGACGCCGTCATATCCGGATGCTTCAGCTCCGCCCACGAATCGACCCCGAACACGACGTCCGCCCATTCGCACGACGTCGACCACCACCATTCCTGGACCGCGATCATCTCGATCTTCGGCAGGACGTTGACCACCGTGTTGTAGTGCCATTTGACGTTGCCGAGGATCGAGTTCGCGTTCGCGAACCAGAGCGACTTGGTCGGCGTCGGCATATGCGTCTTGCCGGTCAGGAGCTTCTTGCCGACCCGTAGAGGATGGTCTTCGTGGTTGTAGTAGTGGGCGGATTCCGCTTTCCAGTACTGCTTCGGTCTGGCGGGCTTCGCAGGATCGAGCTCGATGTCGAACGGGTTCTCGTTTATGTATTGTGGCGCACCGTTGAACAGCGATACGCGGTAGTTTCCGGCGTACGAGCCGACGTTCCCGCCTATCTTGCCCATGTTTCCGGTCAGCGCCGCGAGAAGGAAAACGTCCCGGTCCTTGTTGTCGTTGTTGAAGAACTGGTTCGGTCCCATTCCGACCGCGAACAGCGTCGTGCCGGGTTCCTTCGCGAAGTGCCGTGCGAGGTCTTCTACCGCCTTCGCCGGCGCCCAGGTTAGTTCCTCGGTCGTTTTCGGATCGAAGTGAGCCGCGTATTCCTTCACGAGATCGAACACCGGCCGGCAGCGGACCGCCTTTCCGTTGGCGAGCCGCACATTCACCGCGCCTTCGAGCATCGCGTTCCCGATGGTCGAGTTCTTTCCGACGTCGTCGCGGTTCAAAGGCTTGGCCGAATCGGAATCCAGGTCCCACCAGAGGTAGTCGCCCCATTCCTTCCGCATCTTCTCCGACACGATGTTGTTAACGTCCTGCTGTCCGGGCGGAGGCGCCTTCGCTCCTTCTGCGATGAGCGTCGTTGTCTTCATCTCCGCCTGCCCGCCTCCGAACACGTCCTGCGCACGGAGATAGGTCAGGTTGTCCATACGGACGAGGATCGGAAGATCGGTCCAGCCCTTCACGAACTGCTCGTCATATAGCTTCTCGCTGAAGATAACGTTCGCAAAACCAAGCGCGAGCGCCGGGGTCGTTCCCGGCCTTACGACGACAACTTCGTCACCTTTCGTCGCGGTCGCGGAGTATTCGCAGGCGATGACGATGATCTTCGTGCCCTTCATACGCGCTTCCGTCAGCCAGTGCGCGTCGGGCATCTTCGTCGTGATCCAGTTCATTCCCCAGACCACGACAGTCTTCGAATGCTCGACAGAGTTCAGATCGAACTCGACAGTCTGCTGTCCGGTGACCATAGGGTGTCCGGGCGGCAGGTCCGTGTGCCACGAGTAATTGTCGAAGCCGCGTCCGCCGACCGCCTTGTCCGGTCCGACCTTTCTGACAGCCGCATCGAGAAGCGCGATCGAGTTCGCCATCCGGTACATTCCGAAGACGCGCGTCATTCCGAGAAGCGGCATCCCGCCGCGGAACTTCATCACCTGCGTGCCGATGCCCTGCATCGCCTTCACGGTCTCTTCGTCGTATCCCTGTTCGGTCAGGCGGCGTATCCCCTCGTCGCCCGAATAGGTCTCGGCGATGTTCTTGAGCGCTGCCGCCACGATCGCCGCCGCCTCTTCGTGCGGCACGCGGACCCATTCGTCGCGAGCCCTCTCAAAGTAGGAAGGATCGGGCTTTCCGTCGCCGCCGCGCGGAAATCCCTCGTCGTGCCATCGTTTGAAGCCGGCGCGGACCATGCACTGGTTGACGCGCCGGTCGCCGTAGAACCTTCGGGTGAGCGCGAGTCCCTTCTGGCAAACCCTCGGATCCCAGCGGTGCGTGGCGCCGTTCCCCGAAAGGTCCAACGCCTCGCCATAGCGCATCGTCGGCCCGATCCTGGTCACGACCCCGTCGCGGACGTACGCGTTGAGCAGGCAGTTGTGCGTGTCGTTCGGGGCGCAGGTGAAGGTGTACTCGGAGTCGTACCGCCAAAGGTCGCGGTAGACCTTTTCCCAGTCGCGGTCCGGATAGACCGCGAGCGGATTGGTGATCCCCTCAAGACCCCAGGCGTTCGTCGACGAAAGGACGAACGCGCCGAATCCGGCGGCGGAGATCCTGGCGAGAAATTCGCGTCTTGAAAGCTCTTTCTTCATAGCGTTAACCCTTCTCCGGGATCATCCTCCCGGACGTTTTCCATTCGCGCCCAGCGAGCGCAGGTACGTCACTACCGATTCGATCTCGCGGTCGGTCATCGCGCGCCTTGTGGGCGAGGGGGTCCTGAAACCTTTCATCACCGTTCCGCTTCTGCCGCGGGCGATGGTCTCGAACAGGAATGTGTCGGTCGCCGCGGTAAGAAGGCCCGGATTGTTGAGCGCGGGACCCTCGCCTCCCTCTGCGAGCGCGCCATGGCATCCCGCGCAGTTCGCGAGATAGAGCCGGTTGCCGGCCTTCGCGTCTCCCGCAGCCCAGCGCGGCGGCCTTGTATCAGGAATCGGGGCAATGCCGCCCCCGAGCGCACGTATGTAGGCCACGACCGAGGCGAGCTCTTCGGCGGTAAAACCGTTCTGCCGGTCTCCCCAGGCGAGCATGGGCCTCCCCGGGCGGCCGCCTCTGATCGTCGCGGCGATGAAGTCGTCCGAAGCGAGCTCAAGAAACTCTCTGTTCGTGATCGAGGGGTAGGGAGGCAGGCCCGGATATCTCATACCGCTGCCGCTGGCGCCGTGGCAGCTTGAGCAGATCGCCTTGTAGATCGTCTCGCCGTCCGAGGCGAATTCGCGGGCTCCGAAACGCATCGCGCGGACGCGGTCCTTCGGGAGCCATATGTCCGGAACGCTCCTTCTTCTCAACGAGAGGACGTACATCGTCAGAAGGTCGATCTGGCGGTCCGAGAGAGCGAGATCGGGCATCTGCGAGCCCTGGACCGTGGAAAGCGGAAGCCTGAAATGCTGCGCGATCCAGTTCGGATAAGTGTGCGCGCCCTCGATCGCGGAATAATCGAGCCGGGCCGGGTCCTTCTCGCCGACCCTCGAAAGGTCGACTCCCGTCTCGCCCCCGAAATTGCCCGTGACGTGGCATCCGGTGCAGCCTACCGAGTTGTATTCGGCCTTGGCCCGGATCAGCGAAGGCGCTCCCATCTGAAGCCCGAGGAACTGGTCCAGAAGCGCCCTCTCGTTATCGTCGACCTCGCCGAACGAATTCGCCCAAAGCCCGGAAGTGTCCGCCTCCTTCTTTGCGAGATGAGCCGGATACCAGTTCGCGTCGAAGCCCTTGATGCCCGTGTGCGAAAGGTCGGGGCCTTCCATTCCGGTTGCGGGGCTCGGGCGGAGCGTTCCGCCGCGGCCATCGAGCCTGTGGCACGCGTAGCAGTCGAGCCTTTCGAACGTCTTCCGCGCGAGCTCAAGGCGGGCGCTGTTCGGGACCTCGAGCGGCACGTGGCAGGTTCCGCAGCTGGCGTATGCGTACTTCGCCGGAAGCATAGGCTCCGGCCAGAACTCGACATCTCCGTGCGCGTCGAGCTTCTCGGTCGCGAGGCCCTGGCCGCTGTGGCAGGTCGTGCAGCCCATCTCGGTCGGCGAATGGACCACGGGCGGATGCGGAGCGGCGACCTTCAGGTCGGAGACGACGGTCTCGCCGGGAGCCATCCCGACGTGGCACGTGACGCAGCGGTCGGTAGTGCCGAGCGAAGGGTTGATGATCTGGCGCAGACGCACGTCGAGCTGTCCTTCGGAGGTCTTCGCTCCCGCCTGGATCGAATGCCATTCCTTGAAGAAGTTCTCCGAAACGGCCGCGTAGACAAGCAGCGCGAATACGCCCAGGCTCGAGATCAGCAGCAGATACTTGTTCTTCTTCATCGCGTCAATGCCCCGGCCAGTCCGAAGGCGTCCAGTAGAATTCCCAGTTCGGGCCCCGGAAGTACGTCCCGACCACGGTCAGGACAACGAATCCGCAAAGGAAACAGGTGAACAGGGCCACGGCCCCGGCCCTCGTCGAACCGTGCTTTCGGACGACGTAGATCGAATAGGCCGCGTAGATGGCGGTAAGGACCGTGCCCGGATTGATCACGGTGATCGCGAGCTGCGGGACGTCCGGGAACCATTCGCGGAGCCATCCGAAGTAGATCGCGAACGCCTCGATCCCGACCGAGGCTCCAAAGCCGATTAGAAGCGACCAAATGAAGAGGTTCCAGCCTCCCGGGCCCCCGAGCCACCTGCCCGTCCCGGTTTTCTCGCGGTCGAGGAACGGGATCAGGCCGAGCCCGATCCACACAAGCGCCGGGATGCCGATGCCCCCTGTGAAGGCGGAGAACGAGACGATCTCCTGCAGGCCCAGGAAGTACCAAGGCGCTTTCGCGGGGTTCTCGGGCACAAGGGGATTCGCGATCTCCTTCAAAGGCGCGTCCGAGATCAGCGCGAGCGCGAGGCAGATGAATGTCGTGAGCATCAGCACCCCGAGCTCTGCGTAGAACAAGTGAGGCATCGAGGGCAAAGTGTTCTCCGGGCCGCTTCCGACCGCAGGCGTGCGGCCCTTCACGATCGCCGCAAGGTGGTATGTCTTCTCCGGCTGCTCCGTAAAGACCGGGTAGCTTGTTTTTGCTTCGTTTCCGACGATCTCGTCGGCGTCATCCGGCCGCGCGATCCCGCCGTCCTTCCTGATCCGCCAGAAATGCACCGCCATCAGCATCACGAGGATCAAAGGAAGGATCATCACGTGAAGCAGATAAAAGCGGATCAAAGCCTCCGCCCCGACCTCGTCCGATCCGAGCAGGATGGTTCGTTGCAGACCGCCTATGTCGAAATACTGGGTGATGCCGAGAGCGTCGGTGATCTCCCTCGGGGACTGGGCGATGTTCGCGCCGATCGTGATCGCCCAGTACGCCAGCTGGTCCCAGGGCAAAAGGTAGCCGGTGAATGAAAGCGCGAGCGTAGTGACGAGGAGCCCCCAGCCGATCAGCCAGTTGAACTCCCTCGGTTTGCGGTACGAGGCGGTGAAGAAGGTCCTCGCCATATGCAGGATCACGGCGATGACCATCACGTTCGCGGCCCACCGGTGGATGTTCCTGATGAACCTGCCTGTCGGGACCACGAAGTGGATGTCCTTCATCGACTGGTAGGCGACATCGGGGTAGGGCTTGTAATAGAACATCAGCAGGATCCCGGTCACGAGCGTGATCAGGAACGCCGCGGTGCTGATGATCCCGAGGCCCATCGTCGTGCTCCACTTCAGGCTCCAGATGTGTGTCCGGACCGAATGCAGGTGCAGGAACACGTTGCCGAAGACGAACGAAGACCTTGTGCGGTCGGTCTTTGGCGCGCCGCTGCGGAACGCCGTTTCATAGATCCGGCGGGGGGAACTTAAGAGGTTTCCCCATATCTCCTTCAATGCAGAGCTTTCGGCCTTTTCCATCGCTACACCTTCGTTCCTCCGGGAACCTCTTCGTTCTCGTCGATCTGCAGCCGGTTGCCGTCCGCGGTAACTTTCAGCCAGGGAAGCGCCTTTGGAGCGGGCCCTTTCGTCACAGTGCCGTCGCCCGCGAATCGCGATCCGTGGCACGGGCATTCAAAGCCCTCGGGCCTCGAGGCCACGACGCATCCGAGGTGAGTGCAGATAGTCGAGATCGCGAAAACGCCTTCCGCGTCCTTGAAGACAGCCACGCTTCTTCCCTCGGGGATGAAGGCCTCGCCTTCCTCGAGCGTGTCAGGAAGCGTCACCGAGAACTTCTTCGAAGGCGAGGTAAGTACCGCCGCCTTCGGAAGCCTGAGCATTCCGAACAGCGAAAAGATCACTGCCGCCGCCGCCGAACCCAGCGCCGCAAGGCCCAGGAAATCCCTCCGGGGCATAGGCTCCGGATCGAACCGCGAGGCCTCTTTTCCGGGTTTTGTCGTCATTTCGAACTCCATCGGGTCGAGATCGCGACCCTTTCCATAGTTATCGCCTCGACCGGGCACCGCATCGCGCACAGCGCGCAGCGAATGCACCGGTCCTCGTCCTTGAGGATCGCCGAGTTCTCGTCCGGGTCGCCTTCCTCTCCGATCGCGCTGTCTATCGCCTGATCAAGATCGGCATCCGAAGCGAGCGCCGAAAGCGGGACAAGCTTCAGGCATTCGGTCGGGCAGACATCGACGCAGCCGCCGCACAGCACGCACCGCGTGCCGTCGAATACGGGGGTCACGCCGCAGTCGAGGCAGCGCGACGCTTCCTTTATCGCCATTTCGCGGGTATAGCCGGTCTCGACCTGCAGATCGGGGTCATCCAGGCGCGATCCGGGATCGGTGACCGGAACGGCGACCCTCCGGATCGATTCGTAGCCGCGTTCGCGCCGGTAACCGTCGAGGACGATGTGAGCGGTGACCGAGTGCTCCTCGATGTCCCTTCCTGTGACGAAGCGATAGACCGACCTCGCCGCCGCTTTGCCGGAAGCGACCGCGTCGATCAAGAGCCGTGTCCCGTGCGCGAGGTCGCCGGCGACGAAAACATCCGCGGCGGACGTCGCGAGCGTGTCGCGGTCCACCTCCGGCCAGCCGCGCCCGGTCCTTACGTCCTCGCCGCCGTCGGAGAGAAACTCGAGCTTCGGGGACTGGCCGACGGCGAGCAGGACCGTGTCGCATTCGAGGCGCATCACGTCCGAATCGTCATAAACGGGGCTGAATTTCTTGTCTTCGTCGTAAACTGAAAGGCACTTGCGGAATGTGACGGACACAACATTTCCAGAATCGTCGCGGTCGATCGAAAGCGGACCCCAGCCGTTGAGGCGCTCGATGCCTTCCTCGTCGCCTTCGACGATCTCGATCGTGTCGGCGGGCATTTCCTCGGCGCTCTCAAGCGAGACAAGCTGTACCGAAGAGGTCTCGGGAAGCCTTGCGGCGGTTCTTGCGGCGTCCGAGGCAATCTGCCGGACGACCGTTCGGGCGACGTCGTAGGCGACGTTGCCGCCGCCGATGACGACGATCTTCCCGCCGAGGCTCAGGTCCTCGCCGAGCGAGACGGACCGCAGAATGTCCACGCCGCCGAACACGCCCGGTCCGCTCTCTCCCGGAAGCCCGAGCGAGCGCGACGATTTCGCGCCGACGCAGATGATCACTGCCGAATGCTCTTTGCGGAGTTCCGCGAACGAGATGTCGCGGCCTACGGTCACACCGCAGCGGATCTCGACACCGAGCGCGCGGATCACGTCGATCTCTTTCTCGATCAGATCGCGGGGAAGCCTGTAGGCAGGCACGCCGACGGCGAGCATTCCGGCGGCGACGGGCTCGGTCTCGAACACGACGGGCCTGAAGCCCATCAACGCAAGATCGTGAGCCGCAGAAAGCCCCGCCGGGCCGGCGCCGATGATCGCGATCTTTTCCCCTTTCGCCCGGAGAAAGTTTCCTTCGACCGCCGAATGCAGAAGCGCCGCCAGCTCGTCTGTGCGGGCGGCGGCGGGTGGAACGTAGTTGTTTAGTTTTTCCAGGATCTCTGGAGCGGGGACGGCTTCGGGGCCGGCCTGCTCGCAGGCAAATCGCTTGAGCGCCCGGATCGCGATGGGACGGTCGTTGGCGACAAACCGTCCGTCGTCATCGACCCGGGGGACCTTTCCGCGGCGGCAGGCCGCTTCGCAGGGGGCGCCGCAGATCCTGCCGCAAATGGACGCGAACGGGTTCGGGCCCCGGGCAATCAGGTACGCCTTGTCGAAGTCGCCTTCGGCGATAGCCCTTACGTAGCCTCTGGCGTCGGTATGGACAGGGCACGCCGCCTGGCATGCGATCAGGTCTCTGTGATGATCGGCGTCCGGGATCCGGACATTGATCTGGGTCATCTCCCCGCTCCGGGCAGGCGCTCCATTCGGCAGGAGGGATTCGCGCCGCGGAATGACGCTGCCTTTGGGGAAATGTACAGGGACTGCGGGAGCGGTTTATATGATTCAAATCATAATGTGATTCAGGGATTGAGAATGTCGCGCGCGGTCCTGTGGAGGTGCACGACGAAGTCGTAAAGGTAGTTCTTACCGCGCTTTTCGGCAAGGAAGTGCCAGGGATTCATCACGACCGATCGAAGCAGGAAGATGCCCTCGCGTTCGTAATCGTAAATGGGAATGTCGAGACGTTCGAGAAGGCCGGAGATCGATCCGGGATGATACTGTCCTGCGGTCAATATGGTTCGTGAAACGAAGTACTCCTGCGAATAGGGCGTCTTTCTCTTGCCGGGACGATTGCGGATCGTCGCACGTTTGTAGATCGCTTCGTTCAGCTCGTTTATGTCGGCAAGTTTCGCGCTGGTGTCGCGCTCCATTTTCCCGTCCCTTCCGACCTTCATCGGGAGGCAAAGGTAACACACCAGATTCGTATCGGGCTCGCAAAGCAGTTCGAACGTGAACCGCCTTATGCCGGGATCGATCTCGCCGTACAGCTCGTGTTCGATGGTATCGAACAGGCGCCCGTGGAGGTCGAAGTAGCGGGCGAGCTTCTTGGTATTCAGAAGCGAGGTCTTGATAAGCCTGCCGTGGCCGTTGTAGTTGAGCGGGATGGTCTTGTGCGAGAGCCAGCAGGCGGCCGCGACAGCGCCGGGTTTCGAGCCCTCGATGATGTACGGGCCGACCGCGGTTATCTCCTCTTCGCGGGCGGCGCTCTTGATCCCGCCGATCTCGTCCGTGATGTACTGCGCTTTTTGGACCACCAGCTCGGTCACAAGCTTGTTTTGGAATGCGATGACGCCGGCGGGGTACGGAAGATATCCGAGCTTGTGAGGATCGACGGTGATCGAATCGGCGTCGGGCATCGCCAGATACGCCGAATAGACCTCGAAGTCCGCCCATTCCAGGTGCAGTTTCTTCTTGCCCTCGCTCGCGTGGTCACCGTCGAACTCCAGGACCGGCACCTCCGTCTCTTCTCGGACCTCGATCGCCCGCCGGTACTCTTCGCAGATCTCGTTCAGCCGTTTGCGGCGGTCGCCCTCGTGTTCGAGCCCAAGCCCGCAGAAAACGCTTCGGACGTAGCCTCCCCACGCCGCGTCGACGTGAAGCCAGAAGGACCGGTTCCTTTCTGTTTCGAGATCGTCGCGGAGGAACCGTATGCGGTGGATCGGATCCACCGCGCCTTCTTCGGTCGTTCCCGCGACGGCGATCACCGCCGCGATGTACTCGTCATCCGCCACGCGGAAGACCTCTTCGCGTAGCGCGTCCACGTTCATACGGAAATGCGGCTCGACTGGGACCGATCTGATGCAGGCCTCTCCGTATCCAAGAATGTTGACCGCCTTCTTGATGCTGTAGTGCGCCGCTTCCGACACGAACACGACGGGACGGACGCCGAGCTTGGCGAGAATGGAATGAAGACCTGCGTAGCTGACGTTGAACCTGTTCGTCGAGAAATAGGCGTTGATGTCCTCGTAAACAGCGTCGCCCTGCGCTTCCGCCAGGTGCGCAGCGATCGCCCGGACCGAGCCGGCGGCCTCGTTGGGGCGAAGCCCGAGAAGCGCCTTCGATGGGACATCGACGATGGGGATGTTTGAACCGTCCGGCATCGAGATCTCGAAATCCCTGACCGCGTGGGTTTCGCAGTAGTCCTTAACTATCAGCGGCGCGAACTGCACCATTCTCGCGATCCAGAGCGCCTCGAGGTTCGCCAAGGTTCCTCCCGAGCAGATATGCGCCCAGGCGGTGTTCGGATTGTAGCCGAGCATTTCGGCGATCATCTTTCCGGCCTCGATCTCGAGCGAGGTCGTGATGGGCGCCGATTCTTCCGTGACGTTGTTCGGGTTGTAAAGCATCCCGGCGAAGTAGCCGACGACGCCGGGGAAGGTCTGCTCGGAGATCATATGCGCGATGTAGCGCGGGGAATGAAAAGGGAAGTGCGCCTTGAGCTGGTTGAGGATCGAATCTATCTCGAATTTGAGGGTCTCCACCCACGGCTCGTGGGTTTTCATCTGCTCGCGGTCGACGACGATCGGGTCTTCCGGGAAGTAGTTTCGGCGCCAGTGGACGTAGTCACGGAAGATGTGCTCGATGGTCGTCAGCCAGACGTCTCCGTGTTCCGCCTTCGGACCCAGGAACCACGCCTCCGGCGGAGGAAACTCCTGAAGGTCCTTCTTCCTTTTCTTTATGACCTCCGCGACAAGGCCTTCGAGGTCGATATCTTTAAAAAGTTTTTCGGACAATTCCCCGGTCAGTTCGTTCTCTTCCATATCTTTTCGCGGCTATTCGAGGCCGACCGAACCGTGACCGCGGCCGGCGGCGGGAGCGGGACCGAAGCAATTGGCGCCCGAGATGCAGGACTGTTCCGCCTCGCCCTCTTCGGCCTCGCGCTCGATCTGGACGGTCAGGTGCTCGATCCCGAACTCATCGTGGATCAGGTCGCGGACTGCCTTGAGCATCGCGTTCTGCGGTCTTTCCCCGTCGTGGACGATGTGAACGCTGAGCGCCTCCATCCCGGAAGTGATCGTCCAGACGTGCAGGTCGTGGACATCGGTGACGCCGGACAGGGTCTCGAGCGCCTCTTCCACGGCGGTATGATTGATGTGCGAGGGGGTCCCTTCGAGAAGCACGTTGACGGAGTCTTTGATCAGCTTCCACGCGCCGTAAATGATGATGGCGCTTATCAGCACGCTCGCGGCCGCGTCAGCCCACGCCCATCCGAAGATCAGGATGGCGAGACCGGCGGAGATCGCCGCGACCGAACCGAGCGCGTCGCCCATCACGTGGAGCCAAGCGCCGCGCATGTTCAGGTCGTGTTTGTGATCGCCGTGCAGAAGCCCCGCGGCGATCAGGTTGATGATAAGACCCCCGACCGCGACTGCTGTCAGCCCGAAACCCAATATCTCGGGCGGATCAAGCCATCTGGAATAACCTTCCCAGATAACCCAAAGTGAGATCGCGGCCAGCGCGACGCCATTTATGAAGGCGGCGAGGATCTCAAGCCTGTAATATCCGTATGTCTTGCTGGGTGTCGCGGGTCGCTCTGCGAACCAGAACGCGGCGAGGGTCAGGCTGAGGGAAGCGACATCGGTCAGCATATGACCGGCGTCGGCGAGCAATGCCAGCGAGTTCGTGATCCAGCCGCCGACGGCCTCGGCGATCATATAGACAAACGTCAAGACCAGCGCGATCTTGAGGTTTCGAAGGCTCTTCTTGTCGCGCCGCCGGGATCCACTGGGATGTGTGTGAGTAGCGATGGTTCCTCCCTAAGGCGAGTGTGAACTCATTTTCATTCTAATCCCAAAGCCGCTTTTGGAAAAACGACCCGATCTCCGTTTGGCCCGCGCGCCTCTCTGCACGCCAGGGCCGGTGCGACCCGACGCCGCCGGAAGATACGGGATATCAGTCTCTTCTTGAATGAGCGCTCCATCCGGCAAAAAAGTTGAAATATAGTACCGTATATAGTACTATCTCGGGAAAGGTCAGTTACGAACAATGACGATGACTGACCAAATCGAGACCTTAAGGCTCAGGCGGCATAATCTGAGGTTTGGGCGGCTCGTTCGTCTATGTAAAAAGTATTTCGGGACCCCGAGGATCAAAGGCAGTCATTACATATTCAAGATTCCCTGGAAGGGCGACCCCAGGATCAATCTTCAGAAGGTGAAGGGAAAGGCAAAGCCGTATCAGGTCGATCAGGTGATCGACGCGCTTGAGAGATTGCTGGAATCCGGGATCGGGAGTGATTCGGAGTAACATAGGAAATAAAGATGCGTGAGAATCCCTTGACCGGAAATTCTGACTCTGTTTATACGTCAAGAGACTATCTCTTTAGCATCGTCTGGTCTGAGGAGGACGAAGCTTTCGTGGCAAGGGTGCTGGAGTTCCCTTCGCTTGCCGCTCACGGGCCAACCGCCGAGCATGCGCTCGTAGAGATCCGGTCCCTGGTAGATGCTGTGCTGAGTGAGTTGACAGAAGAAGGCGAGCCTGTTCCGGAGCCTTTGAGCCGAAAATATTTCAGCGGGAAGTTAAATCTAAGGATGCCTCCGAAGCTACACCGCGCGTTGAGCATCGAAGCGGCCCGTGAGGGGGTGTCCCTGAATCAATGGATCACGATCAAGCTTGCCCGCGAAACGGCCGTCGGGGTCTGAATGGTCACGGCGATCCCATCACGATGCCGATCATCCAGTTTCCCGCCATTCGCGTCCCCGCTCGGTCAGTTCATCCAGCTTCTGCTGCAGCTCTTCTTTCTTTTCTTTCAGTTCGTCCCTCCCCGCGTCCGGCGACACGAAGACGGGCTCCCCGATGAACATCTTCGCGCGAGTGAACGGCCGGGGGATCTGAAGCCGGTCCCAGCTGCCGATCTCCCAGTAACTTTTCGCTTCCGGGACCAAGGGAAGGACCGGGATGCCCGTCCTCGCGGCCAAAAGTACCGCGCCCGGCTTGACCCTGTACCGAGGCCCGCGCGGTCCGTCGATCGTGAAGCCCATTCGCAGTCCATCCCTGACGAGCCGGACCATCTGCTTCAGCGCCTTGGAGCCGCCGCGAGTGGAAGATCCGCGGACAACGGCGAATCCGAGCCTCTGCGCGGTGCGGGCGATGTACTCGCCGTCAAAACTCTCCGACACGATGATCCCGGCTTCGAAGTCCATCGAG
This sequence comes from Aridibacter famidurans, assembly GCA_024103495.1. Lineage (GTDB taxonomy): Bacteria > Acidobacteriota > Blastocatellia > Pyrinomonadales > Pyrinomonadaceae > Aridibacter > Aridibacter famidurans. The sequence goes on along the minus strand of JAGFIQ010000175.1, from coordinate 29,542 downwards.
AACTTTGTCATCATGAATAGGCGGTTGTGCCAGAAAGCGTTGATCGTGTTTGGCATACGCGCATATGCCGTCTCGAAATCCTCCCAGCCTTCGACGTCAAGGCCGGTCCAGCCCTCGGTCTCTTCAAACCGGATCGTGGAGCGCACCAGCCTTATCAGGCAGTACAGGCCCAGATCCGCGGCCCGTATCGCGAGCCTTTGGCCAAAACTGTATTGGTACAGGGGTTTGAAGCTGACAAGTTGGTCGTGTATTCTTGTGTCCTGCCGCTTCATCCTGTTCGGTGGAAATCTGGTAAGAGGTAAAGTGCAACCAAGGACTTTATTGAAACGTAGGGGTTTTTGCAAAAGCCTTCTCAAGCTCCCGCAAAGATCGAGATCGGACGTCTGCCGGATATGCCCAGAAAGATTCTCATAATAGATGACTACGACGATCTCGCTTCGGCATTGGGCGAAGAATTCACGCGTTTGGGGCATGACGTAGTGATCACGGATAAGCGCTCGGAAGCCGTAAAACTGGCTGAGGATCGCGATTTCGAGATGGTGATTACCGATCTCGACGGCAGGCACCACGTCGCTGAGCCCGGGGCCAACGGCCAGGGCGAACCGGAATGTCTGCCGGCCCCCTTGAAGAAATCCCGCAGCAACGTCAAAGCCTTCAAGATCTGCCTGAAGCATTTCCGCAGAGACGATTTCAGGGAAGAAGAACTGATAGGCCTCGTTAAGACGACCCTCAACTACAAATCGAAACACATCGATCGCGGACCGGAAATGAAGAACCGCCGGGAAAAGATCGATTTCGAGGTTCCGAGCGTGATAGCGCTGATGGACGATATCCTCGAGTATCTGATGAAGCGCGTCGAGAAACTCGGGATCATCAAGCCGGAGCGCTCGAACCTGTTCGTGGCGCTGGACGAAGCGTTCGTGAACGCCGTCAAGCACGGGAACAAGTTCGACAGTTCTAAACTGGTCAGGATCTCCGTCGAGATCTCACCGAAAAAGGCAAGCTTCACGATCGAGGACGAGGGCGAAGGCTTCAACGTGGCGGAGATCCCGGATCCGAGGGACCCGGAGAACCTATTCAAGACCTCGGGCCGGGGCGTGATGTTCATTTACAACATCATGGACGAGGTCAAGTACAACAAGCGCGGCAACAGGCTGACGATGGTCAAGCGTACCGAAAAAGGCGACGAGCCCGGATGACCGGCCCCGATGAAGGTCACGATCGGACAGATCAACACGACGAACGGCGACATTGAAGGAAATGTCGCTAAAATTTTGCGCGCCATCGAGAAAGCGCGCGAAGACGGCTCGGACCTGGTCGTGCTTCCCGAACTCGCTACCCACGGCTACACCTCCCAGGATTGGTTCCAGGACGACGACATCATCTCCGCTTCGACGGACCCGATCGATTCTATCGTTCCCCATACAAAAGGCATCACCGCGATCATCGGCACTATCCGGCCGAACCCGGACGAGGACGGACGGCGCCTGTTCAACTCCGCTGCGGTAATCCACGACGGCGTTCTTCTCGGCTACGCAGATAAAACGCTTCTTCCGGAATACGACGTGTTCGACGACCCAAGGTACTTCGAGCCTTCGGACACGCGGCGCTTGTTCGAGATCGAGGGCCGGAAGATCGGCGTCGCGGTCTGCGAGGATTTTTGGAACGACAAGACGTTCTGGCGCGGAAGGCTTTACGACGACGATCCGACCGACGAACTGATCGAAATGGGCGCCGATCTGATCGTGTCGACCAATGCTTCGCCGTACAACAAGGGAAAGATTAAGCTTCGCTGCGATATGGTCGCACACAGGGCGAAGAGCGAACAGATACCGATCGTGTTCGTAAACCTGGTCGGAGGGAACGATGGGATCATCTTCGACGGCTCGAGCCTTGTTGCGGACGAGGAGGGCGACATCATTCTCCAGGCGGCCTCGTTCGAGGAGTTCGTCGAGACCGTCGAGCTTGATGTCCGAAAGCCGGACTCGAGGGGGATCACCGGCGACGAGATCGAGGCGATCCGCAGTGCGCTCGTGCTCGGGATCCGCGACTACGCCCACAAGAACGGATTCAAGAAGGCGGTTCTCGGGCTCTCCGGCGGGATCGATTCGGCGCTGGTAGCGACGCTTGCCTGCGAGGCGCTCGGGCCGGAGAACGTCCTGTGCGTGATGATGCCCTCCGAGTTCTCGTCCGAGGGAAGCATCACCGATTCCGAGAAGCTTGTCGGCGAGCTTGGCTGCGAATCGAGGATCGAGCCGATCTCGGGCGCATTCAACACTCTGATCGGCCAGCTCGAGTTCGACAAGCCGGAGAAAGGCGGGGAGAACCTTGCGGCGGAGAATGTGCAGTCGCGGCTGCGGGGACTGATCCTGATGGCGATCTCGAACGCCGAGGGCAGGCTGGTGCTCGCTACGGGGAACAAATCCGAGCTAGCGGTCGGCTACTGCACGCTTTACGGAGACACGAACGGCGGCCTGGCAGTGATCGGCGACGTTTTGAAGACAGAGGCTTACGCGATCGCGCGGCAGATCAACGAATCGGCCGGAAGGGAAGTGATCCCCGAAGCGATCATCGACAAGCCGCCTTCCGCCGAACTCGCTCCGAACCAGCTAGACACCGATTCGCTTCCGCCTTACAACGCAATGGACCCCGTCCTGAAGCTTTATTTCGAGAATAAGCTCCCGCCTTCGGCGATCATCGAGCGCGGCCACGACCCCGAACTCGTGTACTTTCTCCTCAACAAGGTCGAATCGCCCGCCAACGAATTCAAAAGAAGACAGCTGCCTCCGACGCTGATCATCTCGCGCAACGCGATCGGAGTCGGACGTCGCCGCCCCGTGACGCACAAATATAGAAGGAAGCCTTCGTAAGAAGACAGGAGACAGGAGTCAGAGTGCAGGTAGTGGCAGGCCGGTGCGTGTCTGTAGCCCGACCGTGAGGGAGGGCGTAGATTCCAAAGTATATGTGTCGAATCGCTCATCGGGAATAGAAATTCGATCGATTTACGGCGGTCCTCCTGCGCACCAGTTTTCCGCAATCAATTTCCGAAGAGGGCGCCAATGGCGAAACCCGGTGGAATCTGCGTGAGCACTCTCACAGTGGCGGTCGCAACCGCGCTTTCTTGTGGTAGACTTGCGTCGGTCAAGACTCCCCAAAAAGCGCGACATTTCTTCGCGAGGTATTCAATGAAGCGTGCAGTAATCTTTCTTCTGCCATTCCTCCTGTCAGTTCTTGTTTCCCCTCAGACATTTGAAGGTCCCCTCAGGTACAAAGGCCGCGTCGGATTCGACGACCCGAAAGAGACCATCAAGGCATACAAGTTTCTTCCGGACGGCAAGAGCCTGGTCCTCGTCGGAAAGAAGACCATTCAAACGTGGGACCTCCGCAACCTTCGGCTTGAGGCCTCTGTTTCGCACGATCAAAAGAACCTGGAGGAGCCGGATGTGTATGCGGTGATTGATCCAGACGGTCGAAGGGCTGTGATCGTTGATTCCTTTTCGGCAAGGATCTTCACAAAGCCAAAAAGAGTTTCCGCTGCGGTGATCGACCTGAGAACGGGGAAACAGATCGGACTGCTAGAGCGACCTTCGGAATCCGTGAGGTTCGCCGAATGGAGCGATAGTGGCAATACACTAACTACCTTTAGCAACCGATTTGGTTCGAATTCCGAGATTTGTTTCTGGGATGGCACCACCCTCGGACTTCACGGTTGCAAGTCGATCGAGGGCGACCTTCGATGGCATCACTTGAGTCGCGACGGTAAACGGCTCTTTGCAATGTTCGAGCGTCCGGAGCTTCAGAATGCGCGCGGTCCCTACGTTTCCCCGGTCCGACCGTTACTTGTTTGCCTCAATGCCGAAACAGGAGGCGTGATTCAGGAGATCCGGGCGTATGGCGAACGACATATGCGTTCGATCAGCCCGGACGAATCATTGTTCGTCGGCAATGATCTTGGAGCACTCATAGTCTGGAATGTGGGCGGGAGCAATGTTCCACTGTTTAGGATCGAACCTCGCAACACGAATCGTTCAATTTCCTTCCTCGGCTTTTCAAATGACAGTGACTACCTGATCGCATACCAACCTCCTGCAGTTGAGTTCTATTCTGCAAAGACCGGAAAACTCGCAAAGTCATATGTCGGAATCGAGCCGGACAGTCTTATGTCATTTCATCAGAGCCCCGATGGATCGGCCTTTGGCTTTGACGACTGTGAAGATGCGACGTTTTATGATTCCTCCTCCGGCAAGCGGCAATTTGGACTGGATCTCGTGTGCAAAACTGAATTTGATCCGGTTTCGACCAGCTACCGCGACTGGGATCTCTTTCGATTCCACCCTTCCGGCACATACCTCTTGACCGCCAGCGACAAAATGAATCGGCTGTGGGATATGAGATCCGGCAGCCTCCTGCAGACGATCGTGGCTCCCGATCGAGTCGCCGCCAATCGAAAGGACTCCAACAGGGACGACGGACTCACGAGCGACGTTAAATGGACAACGGACGGGAGACTACTCTTGATCGTGGGTGCGGATCGTCGATCGATCCTGCTGTGGGAGCTTCAGGAATCAGACTAGGACGCCCGATCAAGCAAAATCATTCCAGATCAATCTGCAAGCATCTTCCGTGGAGCCGTTCGGACGGAACAATTCACGCCGACGGCTTGTCGAGCAAAACACGGAGGATACGAACGATGGCACGATTTGCGAGCCCGCTTACCAACCTTAAAGTCGCGAAACCCTGTTCCGAAAGCTGGGACGAGATGTACGGCACAGACCGCAAGCGTATGTGCGGCAAATGCGACCTCAATGTTTACAATCTGTCGGCGATGACCCGTGCGGAGGCCGAAAAGCTGATAATGAACACCGAAGGCAGGCTGTGTGCACGTTTCTACAGGCGCGCGGACGGCACGGTCATCACGAAGGACTGCCCGGTCGGTCTCGCTGCGGCGAGAAAAAAGGTCAGGAAGTTCTGGACGGCCGCGGTGAGCCTCGTGATGGCGCTGTTCGCGGGGATCGGACTTGCGTCGCTGGGCGGTGAAGAAGATCCTGGCCCCGTGATGGGCGAGATTCCTTACGAGCGCCCGTACGACGAGCCTCTGATGGGGAACGTGGCGATCGATGACGACTACATAATGGGCGCGGTTGCGCCGGATGATCGCGAGGTAGTGGGCAAGGTCAGGGTGATCGAAAATGGCCGGTAGCGAGTCGGCTACCGTTTAGAGCGCTTAGCGCAGCAAAAAAAAGGCCGCGAGATCGCGGCCTTTTCCATTCTACGGTTTGTGCAACGCTCCGCGTTGCAATGCAGCGCGAAGCGCTGCTCTAAACGGGGTCATTTGAGATTGTGCTTGTGCAAAAGCGTGATGCAGCGCTAAGCGCCGCTCTAAACGGGATATTCTTCCTCAGTCCTCAGTCCTCAGTCCTCAGTCCTCAGTCCTCAGCCCCCTCTTCTACTGCCCCTTCACAAAGTAACCGCGGCGTGCGCGGATCCTGCTTTGGCCGGGAGTTCGGACATCGACGTCGAGTTCGATGTACTCGTTTGGGTCGTACTCGCCGTCCGAGTAATACTGCACAAGGTACTGCGCCTGCAGCTCGTTAGCCAGCTGGGTGAATATCACCTCGAGTGTCTTCTTGTTCGTTTCGAGGTTTGCCTTTGATTGATACTCGCTCTTCAGGTCGATCGGCAGGAACTTCGGGAGGAACGCAACCCCGCCCGTATCGTTCGCGAACCGCTCCATATTGTCCTGGCCCTGGACGCTTATCTTGTTGAGCCTGTATGAGCTTCCGGCCGGATTGATCGAATAGAAAACGGTGTCGGCGTCCTGCAGTCGCTGTACCGTCTTCGCCTGTTCCGCGATACGGACCTTGTTCCTGCCTTCGGTCCTGATCGACGAGATCTTCTCGGTCGTCAGGGAGTTCAACTGGCGGTCGAGTTCCGCCATGATCCTCCTGCTGCCCATTCTCACACCTTCGCTCGAATTGTCCTCTCCGTCCGAGATCACGAGGATCACCTTTCGGCTCTTCGCGGGTGCGTTAAGACGAAGATAGAGAGCCGCCGCTGAAACCGTGTCGAAGAACGCCGTATTCTGTTTCGTCGGATAGAGCTCGCTGATCGTCCGGAAGGACACCTGGGCGTCGTTTCGCTCCTGAACGAGTACGGGCCGCTCGCCGATCGTAAAGATCGTCGCGCGGTCGATCGGCCTGAGCACGTCCCTTAGAAACTTGGCCGCGGTCTCCTGCTCGAACCGGAACATTGCGTCGGTGCTGGCCGAGACGTCGAAAAGGATCGCGATCTCGAGCGGGACCTTCTCCGCCGCAGAAACCTCTGTGATCTGCTGGGCGCGGTTCCGCTCGCGGATCGAAAAATCCTCTGCCTTCAGGCCCTGTACGGGATCCCCGTTGGCATCGACGACCGAAACCGGCACTACCACCAGCCTCGATTCGATCTCGAGGACCTCATCGTCATTGACCACCAGCGGAGGCGGGGTGCCGACGGGATCCTGCGCTAATGCAAAACTAGCCGCGGCGAGAACTGTTATAAGAACCGGAATGATTCGGATCACTGCCTTGTACCTCTGTTCCGTCGTTGGATATCTGCGAGATGAATGAACTGCTTCGGGTGTAACTACGGGACGGGGGCGGGAGAGGTTTCTGTTGCAAGTGGCCGGGCGGCGTGTTCGCCGCCCGTTCCGCCTGGCTGAAAGGAGGATGGAAATTTGGGCGGACAGCCGTATTTTTGTCAGGCCGTCCGCCTTAGATTCCGTTGTTGTTACTTGGTGCCGTCGTTGTCGGCGTCCGCCGTCGAACGAACCTCGACGTTCTGGTTGATGCCGCGGCTGACAAGAAGCTTGACCTCAACACGCCTGTTCTGCTGGCGGCCTTCGAGGGTCGAGTTGTCGGCGACCGGATTGGTCTCGCCGTAACCGTACCCGCGGCCGATCCTGCGGAGCGGAATGTTGTGCGTCATCACCAGATAATCGATAACGGCCTGTGCGCGCCTGTCGCTGAGGACCTTGTTCTTCTGAGCGGATCCGTCAGCAGAAGCAAATCCCTGGACTTCGAGCACATAGCCGCGAAGCGTCAGAGCGGATGCTGCGACGTTGTCGAGTTCGGCCTTGGCTTCGTCATCAAGCTTGTAGCTGTTGACCTTGAAGTTGACGGTCGAAGTGGACTGGACGACGAAGTCGTCGATCGCCGAGATCCTGCGGTTCGTCGCGTTCACACCTGCGACGGCTGCGTCAGCAGTATCCTGAGCGGCCTTCGCACCGCCCTTGGCGGCGTTCGAGATCGCCATCAGTTCGTCGATCTGACCCGACATCCTTTCGGCGTTCTGTTCTGCAGCGGTGATACGCTCTTCCGCAGGCGCCACGCGAGTGTCGATCGACTGGGCTGTTTCAAGGTCGCTCTTGTCGAACCGGATCTTGGTCGCGGCCAAAGCGCCGGAGGCATCCCCGCGTCCATCGACTTCAAGGGTAAGCCCTCGGATGATGCTCGAAGCGGGATAGCGGTCGCCGCTTCCCCAGAAACTGTTGTTCTTGATGCTCGCATTGGGCGAGATCACGACCCTTGTGTCGTTGCCGGTCTCATCGCGAACGAGGAACCCCTCGTCAGAGGTGGCGACTACGACGCCTTTGATCTCGTATTTCTGACCGTTTACGAGCGAGCGGACCGGCTTGTCCTGCGCGAGGACGGTTCCGATCCCGAATACCATGGACAGCGCCAGAAGCGACGCAGAAAAACGAATAGCTTTAAGTTTAGTGAACATATTTAAACTCCTTGACCAAGCCTGCTGATTGTAAGTTGAGTTTTACTCTGTGAGAAAACACCCCTAAGAGTCACAACTCGCTGATCACGTTGTCAATTAATAATGATTACTAGCCGGGGGGAGCCTGCCTCGTTTGACCGGGCAGGGTGCTTGGACTGCGTTCCAATTAGGATACGCCCTTTGGCGAGGAGCTACAAGTGCTTTTCGGGCGCCTTTAATAAAGAAAACGAATAACGGCCGCCGAATTCCCTTTGCCGGGGGCCGTAAAGCCCCTCGGCACAGTCAGATCTTGAATTCCGTGTTCTCGAGATAATCTTTCATAAATGAAAGGAACTGCTCCGCGTCGGCGCCATCGACGATCCGGTGGTCGTAAGTGAGCGCGAAGTAGGCCATGCTCCTGATGCCGATGTAATCGTCGCCTTCGGGCGTAGTGATAACCTTCGGCCGCTTCTCGATCGTGCCAACGCATAGGATCGCCACCTGAGGCTGATTTATGATCGGAGTCCCGAACAGTCCTCCGAAGACGCCCGGGTTCGTGATCGTGAACGTGCCTCCCTGAACTTCGTCAGGGCTTAGCTTCTTCGAGCGGGCACGATCTGCAAGATCGTTCGCTGTTTTTGCAAGTCCTGCAAGCGAAAGCTGGTCGGCCTGGCGGATCACAGGGACGATCAAACCCCATTCCAGCGCGACCGCCATTCCGAGGTTGACGTCGCCCTTGTACACGATCTGGTCGCCGGCGATCTGCGAGTTGACCACAGGGAATTTTCTGAGAGCAGCCGTTGTCGCCTCGAAGATAAACGGCATAAAGGTCAGCTTCGTGCCGTATCGCTCCTGGAACTCGCGCTTGTGGCGGTCCCTGAACTTCACGACGTTGGTCATATCGAACTCGTAGACCGAGGTGACATGAGCCGAGGTCTGCTTCGAGAACGTCATATGCTCCGCGATCTTCTTGCGCATCACGGACATCGCCTCGATCCTGTCTTCCGACGCGGCGACCGGCCTCGGTGCCGCAGGCGCTTCCGCGGCCGCGGGTCTCGCCGGAGTCGGTTCGGCGGCGGGCCTCGCCTCAGGTTCGGCTGATGGCGCCCTCTGCTCGGCGGGTTTCGCCAAAAGGTCTTCCGGTTTCGCGGCCGCGCCGGACTCGATGAAAGCGAGAATGTCCTTCTTTGTCACGCGTCCGCTCATTCCCGTGCCTTCGATCCTGGAAATGTCGACGTTGTGTTCCTTCGCGATGTTGCGAACAAGCGGACTGCTCTTGGTCCTTCGAAGCTCTTCGACGGTCATGTCGGATGAAGGCTTGTCGTGTCCGTTAGACGTACCTGCCGCGGCTGCCACGGCCTGAGGCTTCGTCTCTTCCTTCGCTTCCGCGGGCTCTGGTCTGGGTTCTTCTGCCGGAGCCGCCGCGGGCGCCGGAGCAGATGCGGTCGGAGCCGCGCCTTCCGCGCCGATGAGCGCGAGGACGGTGTCCACTTCTACCGTGTCGCCTTCGTTGTACCTGATCTCGAGCAGCGTTCCGCCGACGGGCGAAGGAACCTCGGCATCGACCTTGTCGGTCGAGATCTCGAGAAGCGGCTCGTCGCGTTCCACTGTGTCGCCGACCGATTTAAGCCATTTGGAGATCGTGCCTTCCGCGATCGACTCGCCCATCTGGGGCATCACGACCTCGGTCGCTTCGCCCGCGGGAGCAGCAGCGGCCGGAGCGGGTTCGGAAGCCTGCGCCGGCTCCGGTTCGGGGGATGGTTCTTCGGCAGTCGCCGGTTCTTCGGCTGAAGCCTCGACGGCGGGTGATTCTTCAGCGGCGGGAGGCGTGGGTTCTGAAGCGGGCTGTTCGCCTTCTTCGCCGAGCACTGCCACGACGGTGTCGACCTCGACGGTGTCGCCTTCCTGATACTTGATCTCCAGGAGAGTTCCGGACGCCGGCGCGGGAACTTCCGCATCCACCTTGTCGGTTGAGATCTCGAGCAAAGGCTCGTCCCTCTCGACCTTGTCCCCGACCTGCTTAAGCCATTTTGAAATGGTGCCTTCTGCGATGGATTCGCCCATCTGGGGCATTACGACTTCTACGCTCATCGAATCTCCGTTCTAAAAACGCTTCTAAAATGAATATCGGTTAATTACGGTCAAACTGAAATTCTAACGCTTTGCGCGGGATTCGACAAAAGACGCAAAGGTGGTGATAGGGTCCCGGCAATCTTCCGGAGCCCGAGCGCGGTTCCGTTGAAACGGTGAGGCGCAACGTGCAGGATTCGTCCAACAGCACTTTAATCCTTCAGCTTGCATTGAGTTCTTGTGAAAACTCCCTGGATGCAAGATCAGATATCGGGACCACTGTCACATTATCCGAGAGCGGAAAGCGCGTGTTGCCGGGGTAAATGATAAATAAGTGCTCCAAGTCGAGATCTTTCAACGCGATCCTTATCGACTTGTTGATCTGAGGCGCATCGGCGCGTTTGCACTCGATTCCGAGTTTTCGGTTTCCCCTCACAAGCACCAGGTCGATCTCGGCGCCCTGATGTGTAGCCCAGAAGTAAGTTTCTTGGTTTTCCACAATGCTCAACACCTGTTCTATGGCAAATCCCTCCCAAGAAGCCCCGACCTTCGGATGTGTCAACAAGTCTTTCTCTTCTGAAATTCCAAGCAGCTGATGGAGCAAACCACTATCCCGGACATATACCTTGGGAGATTTGACTTGTCGCTTTCTGAGATTCTCGTACCAGGGGCTCAACTGGCGGATCATGAACGCGTCGGTCAGCAAATCCAGGTACTTTCGAACGGTCGGCTGGGTGATCGCCAAGGCCCGCGCAGGTTCGCCTGCATTCCAGATCTGCCCGTGGTAATGAGCCAGCATCGTCCAGAACCTTCTTAGGGCTGTTGCAGCTACTTGGACTCCCCACTGCGGAAAGTCTCTTTCCAGCAACGTTGAAATAAACTGGTCTCGCCATTCAGAACTATCAGACAAGCTAGTGCTCAGAAATGGGATTGGGAACGCTCCTCGAAGCCAAAGATCGCCGGATCTTTCGGCTCCCACTTCTCTTAAAGAGAATCCTCCTATAATCAGTTTCTCCAGGCGGCCTGCGAGGCTCTCAGAGCTTTGACGTAACAGGTCGCCGGAAGCACTTCCAAGTATTAGAAACGTTGCACGCCTGTCTATTCTGTCGGCGAGGACTCTTAAGATCGGAAACAAGTCTGGTCTCCGTTGAACCTCGTCGATCACGACCAGTCCTTCAAGCGGCTGAAGAGCCGTCATTGGCTCGTCGAGTCGAGCGATACTCGCCGGATCTTCCAGGTCGAAATAGTTGACGGAGTCCTCACGAACGAATTCTCTGGCAAGAGTAGTTTTTCCACATTGCCGAGGACCGGACAGGAGCACGACCCGACTTCTACCAAGGGCTTTCTGGATCTTTAAGAGAATTTCTTTACGTTCGATCACGAAAACATTATACCACGAAAATTGAAACAGAACCTTTCAATTTTCGTGGTATATGAGAAGCTTGTTTTGCACTCGCAAGGCGGGCTTTAACTCTGCAAAGGCTTTGGAAAAACCCAATTTGACGCTGATACAGAGATGTGATCGAGGGTAAAGTGGGTCAGCAATCCAGCAGAAGCCCCCCTTTTCGGCTATTCAGCAGTCGTCGGATCGATCATCGTCCGGACCGCCTTGACGCTGTTCGCCGGAAAGCCCCCGGCGTCCGCGTGCCTGCGGATGGTGTCCTCGTCGGGAGCGACATAGATGCAGTAGACCTTGTCGTCCGTCACAAAGCTCTCGACCCACTGTATCTCCGGGCCCATCTCCCGAAGCACGCTGCACGAGGTCTGGGAAACAGACTTGAGTTCTTCCTCGGAAAGGCTTCCCGCTCCGGGGATCTCACGTTCGATCACGAATTTCGGCATAAAGTGTTCTCCTTGAAGTTGGTTTGGCTCGCGGCGCCCTATTATCGCAGAAAACCGGGCCGGATTGGCGTTTGTTTTTTGATCTTTTGGCTAATATCATACACCTCAAATTCCACTCTTCCGGACAAAAGAATATGAAAACCCGAATCGTTTCGATCGCCTTTCTGGCGGTGATCTTCGTCTCCGCATCGTTCGCTCAGAACGGCTCTGTCTCGGTGACGTCCGAGGATTATGACCGCGCCGTCTCGATGCTCTCTTTCAACACGAACCGCCTCGTCGACCGTCTTCCCGGCCGGCCCGTCTGGCTGGATGACGGCCGGTTCTGGTACCGGGTGTCGACTGAGAAGGGCGCCGAATTCGTCCTTTTCGATCCGAAGACTAACACCCGGAAGTCAGCGGAAACGCTTGCCGAGCTCGGGATCGAAGGCGGGAACCAGGGCGGAGGCTTTGGAAGAGGAGGATCTGCCACCTCGCCGGACGGAAAGTACGAGGCATTTATTAAGGACTGGAACCTTTGGGTCCGCGATACTTCGACAAAAGCGGAGAAACAGCTGACGAAGGACGGTATCGAGAACTACGGATACGCGACCGACAACGCCGGATGGACGAAGAGCGACCGTCCGATCCTTATCTGGTCTCCGGATTCGCGGAAGATCGCCACCTACCGCCAGGACCAAAGGCACGTCAGCGATATGTATCTTGTGACGACGAATGTTGGAGAGCCTACGCTGCAGGCATGGAAGTACCCGCTTCCCCAGGACGAGAAGATCATAAAGATCGAGCGGATCATCATCGATGTCGATTCCGGAAAGATCACACCTCTGAAGATCCCGGCCGACGACCGGCGCGGAACCCTCTGCGATGACATTTCGTGCACCGGACAGTGGGACGATAACGAGTGGAGCCCGGACAGCTCGACCCTGGCGTTCGTTTCAAGCACGCGCGATCACAAGCAGGCGAAGTTCCGCATCGCGAACGCATCGACCGGCGATGTGCGCGAAGTCTTCGAGGAGAGGGTCGCAACGCAGTACGAATCGGGCCAGGGAGCGATCAACTGGCGGTACTTCCCGAAGACGAACGAGGCGATCTGGTATTCGGAGCGCAGCGACTGGGGCCATCTCTACCTATACGACCTGATGACCGGACAGGTGAAGAACCAGATAACGAAGGGCGACTGGGTCGTAACCAGGCTGATCAAGGTCGATGAAGCGAACGGGATACTTTATTTCGAGGCGAACGGCAGGGAAGCCGGCCGAGATCCGTACTTCAGCCACTTTTACAGGATCAATTTCGACGGAACGGGTCTGAAGCTCCTGACGCCGGAGGACGGCAACCACAGGATCATCCTTTCGGACGACGGAAAGTACTTCGTCGATTCTTATTCCAAGCCAGACGTCCCGCCGGTGACCGTGCTCAGGGACCTCGACGGAAATCTGGTCGCGACTTTGGAAGAAACCTCGGTTTCGAGGCTCTCGGCGACCGGCTGGCGGCCTCCGAGGCCGGTCACGGTCAAGGACCGGAACGGCAAGTGGGACCTTTACGGCCTGATGTTCACGCCGACAAATCTCGATCCGAAGAAGAAGTACCCGGTTGTTAATTACATCTATCCCGGCCCGCAGGGCGGCGGCGTCGGAAACCGCTCTTTCTCTGCCTCGAGAAGCGATCATCAGGCGCTGGCGGAACTTGGTTTCGTCGTCGTCGTGATCGACGGGACGTGCAATCCCGACCGCTCGAAGTCGTTTCACGATTCCTGCTACGGGGATATGGCCGACAACACGCTCCCCGACCAAATGTCGGGTCTGAAGCAGCTTGCGGAGAAGTATCCGTATATGGACCTTTCCCGCGTAGGCGTCTGGGGTCATTCCGGAGGCGGTTTCGCGACCGCCTCGGCGATGTTCAAGTATCCCGATTTCTACAAGGTAGGGGTTTCGCAATCGGGAAACCACGACAACCGGAACTACGAGGATGACTGGGGTGAGCGATACAATGGGCTCTTGAAGAAGGAAGGCGACAGCGACAATTACGGTCCGCAGGCAAACCAGGTCTACGCGAAGAACCTGAAGGGCAAGCTGATGCTCGCGCACGGCGGCCTTGATGACAACGTCCCTCCTTACAACACTTACCTCGTCGTGGATGCACTTGTGAAGGCGAACAAGGACTTCGATCTGATCATTTTCCCGAACGCGAGGCACGGCTACGGCGCGGACAATATGTACATGATGCGGAGGCGTTGGGACTACTTCGTCGAGCACCTCCTGGGCGCGAAACCGCCGAAGGAGTACGAGATCACGACGACGCGACAGCAATAAGGTTCAAGGTTCCAGGTTCAAGGTTCAAAGTTCAAAGAAAAAGAAAAGGAACAGGGATAAAGGGGATGAAGGGGATTATGGGTCCTGCCATCCCCTTCGTCCCCTTTATCCCTGTTAATTCTAATAAGCCGCGAGTTTCCGGCAGGCGTCGACGATCTCGTCGAGATTCGGAAGATAGTAATCCTCGAGCTGGGGCGCGAACGGGACCGGGGTGTCGATCGAAGCGATCCTGATCACAGGCGCGTCGAGCCATTCGAATGCTTCTTCCCCGATGATCGCCGAGATCTCGCCGCCGATTCCGCCGGTGATCGAGGATTCGTGAAGCACGATCACGCGGTTCGTTTTCTTTACGGTCTCGAGGATCGCCTCGCGATCGAGCGGGGCCAGCGTCCGAAGGTCGATCACCTCGACCGACACACCGTCCTCTTCTTCCAGTTTCTCCGCGGCGTCGAGCGCGTTCAGCGTCTGCGCGCCGAAGGTAATGATCGAAAGGTCCTTTCCTTCCCTCGCCACGCGGGCCTTCCCGATCGGCACAGTGTAATCCTCATCGGGCAATTCCTCTTTCAGCCTCGGAAGGCGGTACAGTTTCTTGTGCTCGAAGAACAGGACCGGGTCGGGATCGTTGATCGCCGACTTGATCAATCCTTTCGCATCGTAAGCGGTCGAAGGTTCGACCATCTTTAGCCCCGCCGTATTGAGGAAGAACGACTCGGCATTCAGCGAGTGGAACGGCCCTCCGCGCACGCCGCTTCCGCAGGGGCCCCGGAACACCGCTCCGATACCTCCGCATCCGCGGTAACGGGACTTTGCGGCGTAGTTGGTCAGCATGTCGAACCCGTTCGAGATGAAATCGATGAACTGGAACTCAGCGACCGGCTTCATTCCCATAAGCGCCGCGCCGCACGCGGCGCCGACGATGGCCGCCTCGGAGATCGGAGTGTCGATAACGCGGTCCGTGCCGAACTGGTCCAGAAGCCCTTCCGTGACCTTGAACGCGCCTCCGTACGTTCCGACATCCTCGCCGATAATGAAAACGGAATCGTCCCGCGACATCTCTTCGCGGATGCCTTCCCTGATCGCCTCAAGCAGAGTGCTCGTCTTTTCGTTGCTCATTTGCGGGCCTGACGCCTAATCGTCCAGCTCCTTCGTGTCGAGATCGCTCGTCTCAAGATCGCTCGTGTTGCCGAACAGGCTGGAGACCGAAGTCTGGGCAGGAGGCAGACCGGCGCGGTGATGTTCCAGTTCCTTCGACAGCCTTTCGACCGCTTCCTGAGCCAAAGCAAAATCCTCTCGCTTTATCTTGAGCTTGATCTTCCCGCTTTCGTTCGGGAGTTCGCTGACCTTCGAGAAATTCTTCAGCCTCAGCTGAATACTTGAACCGATCTTGAAAAGCCCTTTCCTGAACTTCACGTCCAGGATCTCATCCAAAGAGACCCTTATCTCCTTCACCTCGCCTCCGAACATTCCCAGCAGCTTCGATTCGAACTCCAGAACCACACCGGCGGACGAGAACTTTCCGATCCCGTTTATCTCCGAAAGGCCTCTTTCGGCCTTGAATGGTACGCTTGTGTATCCAGAGTTCATGCCGCAGATGATTCCGGCGCGATCGTATCGTCGTCATAGCTAAAGGCGTCGCCTTCGTCGGCCTCGCCCGAGACCTTCGCGATCGCAAGAAGCCACAGGTAGCCGACGATCCCCGAGATAAGGGACGTCAGAAGTATCGCCATCTTGGAATTGTTGATCACCGCCTCGTTACCCTTGAAGGCGAGGTTCGTGATGAAGATCGACATCGTGAACCCGATCCCGGCGAGGAATCCCGCGCCTATGATGTGCGACCACTTCAGGAACCTGGGAAGCCGGCACAATCCTGCCTTGACCGCGATGAACGTAAGGACCGTGATCCCGATCATCTTCCCAACGAAGAGTCCGAAGAAGATGCCGAGGCTGTTCGAACTGGTGAGGCTCGCGATCGAGTCGGTCCCTATCGTGATACCGGTGTTGGCAAGCGCGAACACGGGAAGCACGAGGAAAGCCACGGGTCTGTGCAGGAAATGCTCAAGCTTGTACGAAGGCGAGCGCTCGCCTTCCTTCAGCCTGTCGAACGGGATCGTGAAGGCGAGCAGCACGCCCGCGATCGTCGCGTGCACGCCGCTCTTGAGCATCAATGCCCACATCACGGCACCGAGGACCAAATATGGGATCAGGCTCGCGATCTTGAACCTGTTCATAAGGAGGAGCACGCCGAACACGCCCAGGGAGAAGAACAGGTACATCGCCGAGAACTTGGACGTGTAGAAAACTGCGATAACGATTATCGCGATCAGATCGTCGATGACCGCCAGCGCGGTCAGGAAGACTTTGAGCGAGGTCGGCGCGTGTTTGCCTACAAGCGCCAGAATGCTCAGTGCGAAGGCGATATCGGTCGCCATCGGGATGCCGATGCCGGCCTGGTACGGTGTTCCCGCGTTCAGGCTGAAATGAAACGCCGCCGGCAGGAGCACGCCGCCGACTGCAGCGATGATCGGAAGCATCGCGTTCCGAAGATCCGATAGCTCGCCCTTGATAAGTTCGCGCTTCAACTCGAGCCCGATCAGCAGGAAGAACACCGCCATAAGACCGTCGTTCACCCAGTACTCGATCGACAGCGGCCCCAGATACATCTTCCAGAATTCGAGGTACTCGGTCCCGAGATACGAGTTCGCGACCATCAGCGACAACACCGAGCACGCCATCAGCATAAGGCCCGCCGACCGCTCGTTCTCCACGAATTCCTTGAACTGCCCTGTAAGAAGGATCTTCCTGATCATATTGACTTATGGAATGAGAGTATAAATATACAGCGCGTAAACGACCAAAAGGATGAACGCCTCCAGCCTGTCCAGAACGAATCGAATACCCAGCAGAGCCCAAAGAAACACCGCCGTTCCAAGCATCACCGCCATGTCCACGAGGCGAATCTCCGCCGCCGAGATCGGGTTGATGACGGCCGTCACTCCCAGTACCAAGAGTATGTTCGAGATGTTCGAACCGATCGCGTTACCGAGCGCCATATCGGCTTCTTTCCGGTAAGCCGCTACGGTCGAAGTCGCCAGTTCCGGGAGGCTTGTGCCAATCGCAACCACAGTGAGGCCGATCACCACCTCGGGGATTTCCAGGGTTTTTGCGACATCGACTGCGCCGGTGACCAGCATCGTCGCGCCGGCGACAAGGAAAAGGATCCCGCCGACCAGCAGGACCACATCAAGGGCGGGATGCTTCGAAGGCTTGTCGACCGCTTCGGTGAACTGGTCTTCCAGTTCCTTCACCCTTCCTTTTCGCGCCGAGTAATAGATGAAGACGGTGTAGATCACCACGCTCACCGCGAGAATAATGCCGTCGAATCTGCTCAGCACGCCGTCGATGATCATCAGCCAAAGCACTGCCGAGACCGCGATCATCACGGGCATTTCGCGCCGGATCACGACAGCCTTCGCCTTTAGCGGGTATACCATAGCCGCGGCACCGAGTATCAACGCGGTGTTGCTTATGTTCGAACCGACCACGTTTCCGATCGCAAGCCCGCTGCTTCCCATAAAGGCGGCCTGCGCCGATACCACGAGCTCAGGGCTCGATGTCCCGAGCGCGACTATCGTCAAACCCACGACAAGCGGCGTCACCCCGAAACGCAATGCGAGCGACGAACCCGACCGGACCAATCCCTCGGCCCCGGCCGTAAGCACAACAAGGCCTGCAAGAACAAGCAGTATTGAAAAAAGCATCAGAAGCCCCGGAAGACGCACCCCCTTGTACAAAAGCCGGCGAAGCCGGAAGCGCTCTTACCTCCGGCTTCGCCTTTAAGAAAAATATATTCTACCTTTCCAGGACCTTTTTTCTGAATGCGGGAGGAACGACCGAATTGTCGAATACCTCGCGGGCGGCGTCCAGAGGCTCGGGAAGCGGCCCGGACTCCGCGGCGTCCGACTCTTTGTCCAGAAATTCGCGGATCTCCGCGGCGATCGCTTCCATTTCAGATTCGCTCAGGATCTTCTTTTCTTTCAGATACCGCTCGAACCTTTTTACGGGGTCGTTGTGCTCCGCCCACCATTCGATCTCGCCCTCGGGCACGTACGCCTGGTTGTCGTGCTCGGCGTGTCCCTTTCGGCGGTAGGTCATCGCCTCGATCAGTACGCTGCCGTTACCGCTGCGGGCGTGTTCGACCGCTTCCTTCATCGCCTCGTAACAAGCGATTATGTCGTTGCCGTCGACTTTCATTCCCTTGATCCCGTACCCGAGCGCCTTGTCCACGAATGCGCCGGCGGCACATTGCATCCGGGTCGGCGTTGAGTATGCGTAGCCGTTGTTCTCGATGACGGTGATCAAAGGAAGCTTCTGGACGGCGGCGAAATTGACCCCCTCGTGAAAAGTGCCGGTCGAAGTCGCTCCCTCGCCGAGATACGCGACGGCGACGCGGTCCTCTTTGCGCATACGCGAAGCAAGCAAGATACCTGTCATCACCGGGATCATATCGCCCAGGTGCGAGATCGGCCCGACGAAGCCCTTGTCGAGATCGGCGAAGTGGAACTGGACGTCGGTAGCGCGTGAAGGCGCGGTCCCGCGGCCGAAATACTGCAGGAAGATCTCCCGGGGCTGGATGCCTTTGACGAAACAGGCGCCAATGTCGCGGATGAGCGGAGCGATGAAGTCCTTTTCCTCAAGCGCGTAGGCGGTCCCGACTGCGGTCGCTTCCTGCCCGAGCGACGTGAACACGCCGCCGGTCAGTTTGCCCTGCTTCTTAAGCCGGACGGTCTTCTCGTCAAACATCCTCGTGAGTTTGAGGAAACGGTAGAGCTCGATGACCTGGTCCTTCGAAAGCGACGTCTCGCTCGTACAGGAAAGAGGTTTCTTTGGTGCGTCCATAAGGGGAAAGGCCACGGATCATGCTTAGGAAATCGGCCACGGATTACACGAATTTCACGAATTAGAGAAGTGAAGTATCGACCTCGCCTTTTGTTTGATCAATTGCCCGGGCGGAACCGGCAAACTAGTGAAATTCGTGAAATTAGTGGCTAAACCTGCTTCTGACAATCCCGTAGATACTTATCAATAACCAAAAGAATTCTACGATAAACGCCGCGAGGTTGAAATCGAAGACCAGCGAAAGCAGGATCATCGACGCGCCCGCGGCGTTCAGGACCGAGTACGCAGGCTTTGCCGCGTCCATTCTTCCCGTCTGGAGCAAAAGATATGTGGCGATGATCATCGCCACTCCGACGGCGCCGATCAGATCGAATACGGAGAATTCCATCGCGGCGGTTTAGCGGTGACCAAACTCGTATCTGCCTATCCTTCCGCCCGGTCCCGCGGCGAATACGGCCTTCTTGCCCTTTGAATCCACGACATTCCAGTTGCCTTCGTCGATGTTCACCCAGGACTCGCCACCGTCCTGCGAAATGTCCGAGCCGCCCGAACCGACGATGATGATCTTTTCGTCCGTAACGAAAGTAACTCCCGATCGGTATCCGAACGGATTCTCCTTCAAGCGTGTCTGCCAGGTCTTACCGCCGTCGTTCGAGTAGGCGATGTTCGCCGAGTTGTGTTCCGGTTTTGTGTAATCCCCGCCGACGATAACTCCGCGATCGCCGCGGACCGCGATCCCGAAGATCCCTGTGCCGTCGCCGCCGTGGATCATAGGCGCACTGGACGAAGCCCAGGTCTTGCCGCTGTCCGGCGAATATAGGACCCGCGCGTCGGTTCCGCCCGTGATCAGGAACAGTCCGTGTTTTCCTTCGGTGATCACGCAGGTCCCGCTGGCCGCGAACGCCGCCTCGCCCTCTTTCGCCGAAGGAGCCCATGAGTCGGGAATGCGATTCCACGTTTCTCCGTCCTCGGTCTTATAGAAGACGTACTTGCCGCCGACCGGATCGCTCTGCGCGATGCCGTGCTTCTTGTCCCAGAAAGCTATCGAATCGAAGAAGGCCTCTTCTATCTCGTTGGTGAACTGAAGCTTCCAGTTCTCGCCCCCGTCGACGGTCTTGTAGATCCTCGAGCTTGCGCCGTTTCCGATGCTCAGGACATACGCGGTCTTCTCGTCGAAAGCCTCGATGTCCCTGAAATCGAGCTTCTCCGCGCCCGGCACCTTGAAGACCTTCCACGTTTCGCCTCCGTCGGTCGTGCGGATCACGGTCCCGCCGGTGCCGGAGGCCCAGACGACTTTCTCGCTGACCACGTCGAGGCCACGGAAACTTGCGTCCGTTCCGGCGTCGAGCATTTTCCATTGTCCGAAAACGGCGGCTGATAGCGCCGTGACCAATACAAGTATCTGCGCAGTTCTGAACATGCCGAAGATTATACGGTCGTCGTCGGTCAATCCGAAATACGGTTTGAAATTGGCACGTCGCAAAGTAAAATCGCGATACCCGCAGGACCAAGGACCGTAAAGCTATGGCATTTCTACCGATACCGTCGATGCTGCTCAGGCAGCTGTACACCTACAACAGCCTGAAGAACACCGAGACCGGCATCAGGTTCTCGATCAAGAACCGGCTCACGGATGTCGAGTTCACCGAGCTGAAGTCTTTGAGGTTCAATGGCGAAGAGATCCCTTTGGAAAAGCTGACACTCGATCTCGGCGGCGGGAGCGTTGTCGCCGCCCGCGATGTGTCGGCGGAGAACCCGATAGATCTGCCTTTAAGAAAAGTGTTCGATGTACACGCCGAGATCGGGAACCGCCCGCCCGGAAAGTACAAGATAGCGCTCGCTTTTCGCGCCAAGGGGTACGGTTCGCTGAAGTTCGAAGTAGAGGACTCGATCGCTGCGGTCGAAAAGCTGGAAGTGCGTATTCCGAGGGACGATCACGACGATTATTCTGAGGCGGTCATAAGGGAAAGGCAGAAGTTCGTTGAAGAATTCACGGGGGCAAAACTCGAACACACCGCAAGATACTCGTTCGATCCGCATATCACCGAAGGCAATTGCGAAAATTTCACAGGGGTCGCGCAGGTCCCGATCGGTTTCGCCGGGCCTTTGAAGGTCAACGGCGAGTTCGCGGACGGCGAGTTCCTGATCCCGCTCGCAACCTCAGAGGGCACTCTCATCGCTTCGTATAACCGCGGGATAAAGGTCCTGAACCTGTCCGGCGGAGCCAAGGCGACCGTCGTAAGCGACGCGATGCAGAGGGCGCCCGTTTTCGTCTTCGACGACGCGCGGGCTGGCAGGAAGTTCGTTTCGTGGGTGCTGGATAACTTCCCGAAGATCAAAGAAGAGGCGGAAGCGACCTCGAGCGTCGCGAAGCTTAAGGACATAGATCCGTACACGGCGAACAAGTTCGTTTATCTCCGTTTCAACTATACGACCGGCGACGCGGCGGGCCAGAACATGGTCGGCAGGGCGACGTTCGCGGCGTGCAGCTGGGTGCTCGATAACTACGAAGGCATAAGGCATTTTTACCTCGAATCGAACTTCGCCACGGACAAGAAGGCGTCGCAGGTAAACATTATGCGGACGCGCGGCAAGCGCGTGACGGCCGAGGTAACGGTCCCCAGGAATGTCCTGATCGAACATATGCGGGTCGAGCCGGAAAGCCTCACCTATCATTCGGGCGTCGCAAACGTCGGTGCGTTCCTCTCCGGAGCGAACAACAACGGTGCGCATTCCGCGAACGGGATAACCGCGATGTTCATCGCGACCGGCCAGGACGTGGCGAACGTGTCTGAATCTTCGGCGGGAGTCGTTTACACGGAGATCACGCCGGAAAACGACCTCTACATCTCGATCACGATACCTTCGCTGATCGTGGCGACCTACGGAGGCGGAACCTCGCTGGCGACACAGAAGGAATGCCTGGAAGTTCTCGGATGTTACGGGAGAGGCGGCGTGAACAAGCTTGCAGAGATCGTGGCGGCGGTGGTCCTCGCAGGCGAGATCTCTTTGGCGTCGGCGATCTCTTCGTCCGATTGGGTCTCGAGCCACGAGAAGTATGGGAGAAACCGATAAGAGTGAAAAGTAAAAAGGAAAAAGTAAAAAAGGCGAAGTAGACGGCAAGGAATTGAGGTTGAAGAGAATTTTACATTAGAAGCCTATCATTTGTGCTGGCATATTCACGGTATAGCAAAGAAATAGGTGTGCTATTATGCTTCTCCCGGGACTACCTCACTCCAACCTGCTCCCGGAACAGGAAAGATGAATCCTTATGCCATCGCGCGGACAGACGCTTCGTCTCGTGACGAAAACACAATCCAGCCAGAGCAACGAAGAGAGATCAAGCAAAGGGCGTTCGACTTTGCAGCGTGAATAGTGACGTTGTGCAAATACCTGGAACGCAATACAAAGGTAAACCGAAGTCTAAATTCTCAGCTAATGCGCTCCGGCACTTCGATAGGTGCCAATCTTGAAGAAGCCGCAGCCGGAGAGAGCCGAGCCGATTTCATTCACAAGAACGCAATTGCACTGAAGGAGGCAAGAGAGTCAAGATATTGGTTGCGCCTACTTAGTTCGACGGAATCACTGTCCGGAAAAGCTGAAGAAGCTTTGGACGAACTCCTGAAAGAGTCGGACGAATTGGCACGTATACTTGGAAAGATCGTCTCTACGTCGCGAAAGAATTCGAAGAAATGAAACCAAACTTTTTTACTTTTTACCTTTTACTTTTTAGTCTTCCTCTTCTTCCTTCTTCCCCGTGATCACTTCTCTCATCACTTCCGCGCCGGGGATCAGTTTCTCCATCATCTGAGGCGTCGAGATCGCCATCTCGAGGATGCTTCGGAAGCGGTTGTCGAACTCTTCCTTCGTCTTCATATAAGCCTCGAAGCTAGCCGAAAGGTGGTTCCGGAAGAAATCCTGCATAGAGGTTTCGCGGGAGCGCAGCACCTGAAAGAGGAAGTCGGTCGGGAGCACCGAACTGTCCTTCTTCTCTTCCTCGAGGATGACCTGGATCAGGACGGTCTTCGTCACGTCCTCGTTCGTCTTCGAATCGACGACTCTCACGTCGTGCCCCTCACGGACGATCTCCGCGAGTTCCTCTAGGTTCACGTAGCTCTTGGTCTCGGTGTTATAAAGCCTTCGGTTCCCGTGCCGTTTGATAAGTATCGCGTCCGAATTTTCGTCTGTCTTCTTCTTCGCCATTTGTCTCGCAGTGTAGCATTAAAGCGCTGTCCTATTCCACTAGAACACTCTAAAGGACGTATACACATATATTTAGAGCTCTTTCGCGAATGCGAATCACATTTCAGTATCATTTGCCCTGGAAACGAAGCTGACTCTCCCGTTAGTGCACGACTGCGAAAACGTGAACATATTGTAAATACGTCAGTTATAGCGATAACAGAATGAATATCTCGCAAATGCGAAATATTTGCTTGACAATGCACCGTTCGGACAATATAGTGAAAAGCGTCGGGCAGAAGATCAAACGGGCTTCGACAATACAAAGGCACTCATAATTCAAGGAAGGAGAACTGAAGACAATGGCAAAGAAGGCAAAGAACAATGAGGTGATGGAAAAGGCTGTCGAGCTTACCCAGACGGGCGCTAAGGCTACCCTCGACGGCGCAGTGCAGACCGCGGAACTCGCTGAGAACTATGTTCAGGGGATCTACAAGCTCGGCTACGATACTAACGTCGAAGGTCTGAAGATCGCGAAGAACTATTGGGACACGGCTTCGAAGATCCGCCAGGACTGGATCAAGCTTTTCGCCAACACCGGCGAGCAGGTGATCGACGCGGCGGGCAGCTTCGAGGTCCCTTACCAGGACCAGATCATGGACTTCGGCAAGGACGTGATGGACAACGTCAGCAAGACCTTCTCTGGAGTGACCGGCAAGAAGGCCGAAGCCAAGTAACCTGATATCAGTTGCCCCCTGCTTTAGCGGGGGGTTATCAAGCATTACGATCCGGGAAAGGGGCTTGAGCCCCGACAAACGCCGGCTGAAGCCGGCAAGCAATATTTAAAGACCCTCTTTATCCCCCCGCTGAAAAGGGGGGGCAACTGATATTACCGTACCTTGGGAGTTTCGATACCCGGATTTAGGTAAGACAGAGGTGAACGGCGATGGCTGAAAGCAAAAGCACGAAGAAGACAACGACGAAGAAGTCCTCGGCAAAGAGCACGGCTTCCAATAAGACCTCGGCAAAGAAGCCGACCGCTTCGAAGGAGACGGCCTCTACCAAGAAGAGCACGACGAGAAAGCGAAAGGCGCCGCCCAAGGCAAGGGCACGCAAGAAGCCGGACGCTCAGGCGAAGACCGCGTCGAAGCAGGCCGCTCAGAATCCCGAGGAATTCGCGGCGGACTGGGCGCGCACGGTCGTCGACCAGCTTGTCGAGGCACAGAAGATGTGGCTCGAGATGACGACGAAACAGTACGAGCTCGTCTTCAAGACCGTCAGCGAGGTCGCCGGAATGGCAGACAACGCTCCGTCGGACGCGCTGGGAGACTGGGCAAAGCAGGGTGCGGCCGGATTTCTTGAAGCGCAGAAGCAGTGGTCCGAGATCGCGATCAAACAGGGCGAGGACCTTATCGATACGATCCGCTCGGGCGCCGATCCTTCGAATCCCGATGTCGTCGGTTCGGTCCAGCGCTCTGTTGCAGGCGGGCTCGACACGTTTGTGAAGCTCAGAATGTCGTGGCTCGATTTCGCGGCGAAGCAGAACGCCCAGATGATGAAGGCGATAAAGGACGGGCTCAAGCTCGACGATTCGTCACCCGCATCCGCGTTCGCAGAATTTGCCGAGGCGACTATGAGCAGCTACGTCGAGATCCAGAAACGCTGGCTGGACATGGCGATGCAGATGCCGCTTCTCGGCGGGACACAGGGTAAAAAGGACAAGTGAAGCATTGATCGAACAAGGGCAGTAAGGGCGTCCGCCGGCAGGTTCCGGGGACGCCCTTTTTCGCGTCCGGAGGAAGGCGGCGCGCTGTAAAACGCTAACTCGCGTGTGGTAGTCTTTCAATTGCCCGAAGAGACAGAAAATGGCTAAAGAACCGAAATCGAAACGCATTTATCCGTGGAAAACAAAGGCCGGCGGAGAAGAAGTAACGCTTCGCCTGATGACCCCTGAAGACGGTCCCGCGATGCTCGAATTCGCACGGGCTTTGCCGGAGGACGACCTGCTTTTTCTCGCCGTGGACATCACCGACGAAAGGGCGGTCGATGACTGGATCAGGAGGCTCATCAACAAGAACATCCATACGATCCTGGTAGAAAAGGACGGCAAGCTGGTCGGACACGGGAGCCTCATCCACGAGGAGCAGGTATGGACCAGGCACCTCGGAGGGATGATCCTGCTTCTCGCGCCTGAAGCGAGAGGCAAGGGCCTCGGGCACATCCTCGCGGGAGAGTTGTTCAGATACGCCGAGGACCTGGGCCTCAGGAAGATCGTCGCGAGAATGGCCGCCGATCAGAAAGGCGCGATCCAGGTTTTCGAGAAGCTCGGCTTCAAGGCGGAAGCGCTTTTGACAGACTGCGTGATCGACCGGAACGACATGACCCACGACCTGATAATAATGTCGTACGACGTGACGGGGTTTAATGAATGAATCCCGGGGAGGATTGATAGTTGATAATTGAAGGTTGGCGTTTCGAGGTTCGGGCCATTTAGATGACGTTCTTGCTTTCGGTCAAGTTCAACAGAATCGAGTTTCGGTAGATGGGATTGCGCATTTCCGGTATTGAAAGCGATTTTTCAATTTTGAAGATCGAATAAGACGGGAAATGCAAACTCCCCACTTTCAATTCTCAACTTTCAACCTCTATACACGATCTACGATTCACTATTTGCTAACGAATGTCCAAACTTCACCACAGACTCAGCTCGCTCGACGCGACGTTCCTCTATCTCGAAAAGAAGGAATGTCCGCTTCATATCGGAAGCACGAGCGTCTTTGACGGCCCGCTTTCTGTCAAGGCGGTGAAGAAGCACGTCTCGGACCGGCTCCACCTGATCCCGCGATACACGCAGAAGGTCGTGCCGGACCCGTTCGGCATCAGCCATCCGACCTGGGAGCGCGATCAAGAATTCGATATCGACAACCACATCTTTGAAGTTAAGCGAAAAGGCAAGGTCACGCTCGACGATCTCGCCGATATCGCGGGCGAGAAGATGACCGACCTGATGGACCGGGACAAGCCGCTTTGGGAGCTATTCATCGTCAACGGCCTCGAAGGAAAGCGGTCAGGGCTGATAGCGAAGGTCCATCACTGCATGGTCGACGGCATATCCGGCGTGGACCTGATCAAGATCCTCTTCGACATCAAGCCTGAGGCGGATCCGCCGCCTCCCGCTCCCGAGGAAGAAGAAGAAAAGAAGCCTTCGACAGACCCGACCCGAAGGCTCTTCGATTCGATCCTCGGGTCGATGGAAGAGGGAATGAACCGCTTTCTGGAACTGCAGGCCGGCCTGATGTACCTTGCGGCGAACGTCGCGAATCCGAAGATCGCCGAGAAACTTCCTCATATCGCAGAGGTCCTCCCGTCGGTCGCGGCCCCGGTTGCGATACTTCCGTTCAACAAGGAATGCAGCGGCGTGCGAAGGCTCGCCTGGAGCGAGTATTCGTTCCGCGACGCGAGGCTGATCAAGAACGTCCTGAAGGGAACGGTTAACGATGTCGTGCTGACGATCCTCAGCGAGGCCGTCACGCGATACGCGAAGCTGCACGACACGGAAACAACGGACCGAAAGGTCCGGTTCATGATGCCGGTCAGCCTGAGGCAGAAAGAACAGAGAGGCTCACTCGGGAACCTCATCTCGATAATCCCTCTGGAGATACCTCTCGAATTCCCCGATCTTGTCAGCCGCTTCGAGTATGTGAACGAGAAGACCCAGCTGATGAAGGAGACGCGGCTCGCCGAGAGCCTCTTGACCGTTGGCGCGGCATATTCGCTGCTTCCGGCGCCCATGCAGTCCGTGATCGGGACGCTGGCGGACACTCCCGTGCCTCCTTTCAACCTGGTCGCGACGAACGTTCCGGGCCCGCAGATCCCGCTTTACCTTGTAGGGAAGAAGATGCTCGCGCATTATCCGTACGTCCCGATCGGCTACGGACTTGGCCTCGGATGCGCCATTTTCAGCTATAATCAGGAACTGTACTTCGGCCTTTCGTCCGACGCGGGCGCGATGGACGATGTTGAGAAGTTCAAGGAGATACTCGACGGCGTGTTCAACGAACTGCTGGACCTTGCCGCTGAAATGGGCGGCAAAGCGGAATCGGCAAATGCCTGAATCGATGAGCGACAACGAACTTGAATTCAACCTTCCCGACGCGATCTTCCCAAATGAACTGATCGAAGAAGAGATCGAGGCGATCACCGGTTTCGACAAGGAGATCCGCGCTCACGCGCTCCCGATCTGGTTCGAATCGCTGGTCGGAGTCGACTGGACGCTTCTACATCTTTCGCCCGTGTATTACGGATTCGGTGTGAAGAAGGGGGACGGTTCGGCTGTCGTCGTCGTTCCAGGGTTCCTCGGATCGGACGTTTATCTTTACGAGCTCTACCTCTGGCTGAAGAGGATCGGCTATACTCCCTACCTGTCGAACATAGGCTGGAATGCCGACTGCCTAAACACGCTGACCAAACGGCTTACCGGTACGATTCGCAAAGCCTACAAGGAAACAGGGAAGCCCGTGCACTTGATCGGGCACAGCCTTGGTGGCGTTCTCTCAAGATCGGCCGTGGTCCAGAACCGAAAGAAGATCGGATCGGTGATAACGCTCGCGTCACCGTTCAGGGGCGTGCGTTCGCATCCGGGCGTGCTCGAGCTTTCGGAGAAGATCAGGAGCCGCATCTTCAACAAGCGCGACCGCACCGAGTACCCGCACTGCTACACGGGCCACTGCGACTGCATAGCCGTGACGTCTCTTCACGGCGGAATGCCCCGCGATGTGAAGCAAACGGCGATCTACACGAAGTCCGACGGGATCGTCGACTGGCAAAGCTGCGTTTCGAGATACGACGAGAACAATTACGAGGTCACGGGAACGCACATAGGCCTCGTGTACAACTATCACGTTTACAAGCTGATCGCCGAAAGGCTTGCTTCCTAGGTCCCGACCTTCCATCTGCGGCACAGATCCTCGGCCGCTTCCTTCCAATCCGTGAATCCGAACTCGAATCCCGCGTCGGTCAGGCGTTTGGATACGACCCTGCGGCTTTTCAGCACAAGCTCCGTCTCGGTCCGTAGAAAAAATGCGCCGATCTCCAGGAGAAACTCGGGAGAGGGTATTCCGAACGGCATCCCCCACGCTTCGCGAAGACCGCTCATAAATTCCTTGTTCGGAAGCGGGTTTGGAGCAGCGATGTTAACAGGGCCTTCAAACGATGCGTTCCCGATCAGAAAAAGTACCGCTCTTGCGAAGTCCTCGTCGTGGACCCAGGAGACGAACTGCCTTCCGTCGCCGGCCGTGCCGCCGAGCCCGAACCTCACGAGGTTGAGTAGAATATCGAAGGGGCCGCCGCGGTCGGGGCTCATCACGATGGCAGAACGCATAAGGACCATTCGCGTTTTGCGACTATCGATGCCGCGTTCTGCCCCCTCGCTGACGCGCGGGGTTCCGCCTGCCCCCTCGCTGACGCTCGGGGTTCCGCCACTGGTCGCTCCGCTCCCTGCCCCCTCGCTGACGCGCGGGGTTCCGCCTGCCCCCTCGCTGACGTGCGGGGTTCCGCCTGCCCCCTCGCTGACGCGCGGGGTTCCGCCACTGGTCGCTCCGCTCCCTGCCCCCTCGCTAACGCGCGGGGTTCCGCCTGCCCCCTCGCTGACGCGCGGGGTTCCGCCACTGGTCGCTCCGCTCCCTGCCCCCTCGCTAACGCGCGGGGTTCCGCCACTGGTCGCCCCGCTCCCTGCCCCCTCGCTGACGCGCGGGGTTCCGCCACTGGTCGCTCCGCTCCCTGCCCCCTCGCTAACGCGCGGGGTTCCGCCATCTCTCGCATCGAACGCAGCCTTCTCCCACGACGTCGCGACATCGATGCTGAAATTCCACGTGTCCGGGGCTCCGGGCTCGTTTCCGCCTATGACGCCGCTTAGATCGTCGTTCGGTGGACCGTAAGTATGCTCGTAGATCGTCGCGGTCGACATCTGCAGCCAGACCTTCGGAGGGTGCTTTGCGGCGGCTATCGCCTCGCCCACGACGCGCGTCGAGTCGACCCTTGAAGACTTTATTTCTCTTCGGTTTGCGGGAGTGTAGCGGCAGTTGACGCTTCTGCCTGCGAGGTTGATGACGGCATCTGCGCCTTCGAAGCTCTTCGTCCATCCGCCGCGCGACGAGCCGTCCCAGGTGATCTGGCGCGCATCGTCCTTGTCGGGATGTCGCGTGAGGATGTAGACCTCGTGACCTTCACTTTCGAGAAATCGCCTGAGAACGGTTCCGACCTGTCCGCTTCCGCCGGGTATCACGATCTTCATAACACCACGACTAGATGCAATTGGCTTGCCTCAGTAGACCATTCTGATCTTGATCGTTCCTTCCGTCTTCTTGAGGATCTCGAATGCCTTCTTCGAAAGCTCGGAATCGATGTCGAGTATCACGTAGCCGATCTCGGGGTTCGTGCTCAGGTACTGGCCGACGATGTTTATGCCCTCGTCGGACAGCTCGGTATTGATCTGGCTCAGAACG
>JAGFIQ010000160.1 GCA_024103495.1 Aridibacter famidurans | reverse complement strand
GCGCTTGCGGCGTACACTTCGTCAGTGTTGTCCGGATCGATCAGGATCGAGGTGTAGTTCCCGAGCGGAAGATTTCCTCCTCGCTTGACCCAGGTCTTGCCGAAATCCCTCGAAAGATAGATCGTGTGGATCAATCCAACGTATAGCCGCTCGGGTTTCGTCGGGTCCGACGTGATCGTGCTGATCGGATACTTGTCGGGAACCCCGTCCATCTTTGTCCACGTCGCTCCCGAATCGTTCGACATAAGGACTCCGGAGTTCGCGGTGCCCGCCCAGATTATCTGCGGCATCTTCGGATTGACGTGTACGGCGAACACCTGCTCGCCGATGCCTTCGCCAAACTCGAGTTTCTTCCAGCCCTTAGAAACGTCATATGTGACATAAAGGCCGTTGTTGGTGCCGGCGTACAGCCCGTCCTTTCCGTCTTCGGTGTAAGTAAGAATATTGATCTTGGTCTCAAGCGCAGGAACCGTTCCGGGCTCCGGTTTTGGCGGCTGTTTCGCGCCGCGTCTGGCGCGCGTCTTTCTTACAGGCTTCGGAGCTTCGATCAGTTTCCAACTGGCACCGCGGTCAGGCGACCTGTAAATGCCGAAGTTAGAAGCAAGATAGAGGATCTGCGGGTCCGTCCGGTCCTGAACGATCGAATACGGGATCGTCCTTCCAGTGTCGATCCCTTTCACCGACGACGACCACGTCTGGCCGAAATCGTCGCTGATGAAGACATTTCCTCCGCCTCCCGCGGTGTTGATCGTAACCGCGTAAAGCCGGTTCTTCTGCTCGACATCCGGCGTGAGGTTGTAGGTGAACCGGCTGCTGAAATTGCCGTTGCTCTGCTGGAAGGTTCGGCCGCCGTCGAGCGAAACCATCACGCCGTTGTTGTCCGTACCGAGGAAAATGCGGTCGGGAGCTTCGGGATGTACAGCGATCGAGTTGACGATCGTATCCTTGGTGGTCGTCATCCTCCACGACCTTCCGCCGTTCGTGCTCATCCAGAGCCCTTCGGTTGTGCCAGCGAAGATAACGCCGGTCTTGGCCGGGTGCTGGACAATGTCCCTGGTTCTTCTCGACTGCGAAGGGATGCCCTGGATCTTGCGCCACTTTTCCCCGCCGTTGGTCGATTCGTAAATGCCGGAACAAGCGGAAGCGATAACGTGATCCGGATTTTCCGGATTGATGTCGATCGCGAAAACGTCCGAATCGTCGATCATTCCGTCCTTCACAAGCCGCCAGTTGTTGCCGCCGTCGGTCGTCTTGTAGGCGCGCCACCAGGTGCCGGCGTATATGATATTCGTGTCGCGAGGATCGATCGCAAGCGCGTCAAGCTTCTCGGGTGTCGTGTTCGACGAGAACTTCGTCCATGTGTCGCCTGAATCCCTGGAGATCCATACACCGCTGACGGAGCCGACGAGCAGCATGTTCGGGTCCTTGGACGCCTGGACCATCGCGTGAATGGATTCGCCCTTGAGTTCCTTAGCGCTCTTCCAGGTCTTGCCTCCGTCGACGCTCTTGAAAAAGCCGCCCGGACGCTTCCCTCGATGCCCTGCGACGTAAAGTATGTTCGAGTCCCTCGGGTCGATTATCAGGTCGTCCAGAACCAGCTGCGGCTCGTGCAGGTTCGCGAGAAGTTCCCAGGTGGTTCCCGCGTCGTACGATCCGTAGATCTGTCCGTCAAGTGTTGTCAGGAACAGATGGTTCTTGTTCTTCGGATCGACCTCGACCGCACGGACGTCGCCGCCGGAAGGTCCTATGTTCTGCCACTGCCTGAACTTCGCGATCTCGTCGTTCGCAAAGCCGGAAACTACGAACAATGAAACAGCCGCAACGGTCAGTTTCACCCGCAAGACGCTCCAGATAGATCTTGAATTCATAACTTAAAGTAGAGGTTTAACTCTTGTAGTCGACCCGATTGTAGATTATGGGAAAGGACGATCAATAGAATCGTAGTTCAAGATGTTACCCCATCGATTCGCTGTTGTCTACAATTCCGGTGACAGCATTTGTTTAACCTCTTCAAAACAAACAAAAAAAAACGGGAGGCGGATCGCCGCCTCCCGTTCGGAAGAATGTCCCTTGCCCAAAGGCTCGGGAGCTAAGGACTATTCATTCACCGTGCTGGCATCGGCTCCGGCAGGAACGATCCACAGCCTGGTGCGGATGGCGCTTTCGACGCCGCCGTTCACGAACACGAGCCTCGAAGGATCGATACCCTTGTCGTTGACCAGGTAGGTGCGGATCAGCTGTTCGCGGCGCGTCACGTCGCGAGCACTGCCGTAGTTGACGATGTAACCGGAGGACGTCGGCTCGTTCGCCAGTCTGTTGGCGAAGATATCGAGCCTGGCCTTCACGTCGTTGTTCGGGATAGGACCGAACTCATCGACTAGATCAGGCCTCTCGACGGGAGCGACGATGCCGATCTCGGAGGCCGAAGCGTCGCAGTTGCAACCCTCGTCGCCGGTGATCGTGACCGTGGCCTGAACGTTTGCGTCTTCAAGCCCATCGGTGCCGACAACGATCTGGGGCGTGCCCTGACCGCTGACGATCGAACCCTGGCTGACCGTCCAGTTGTAGGTGATGTTCTGCTGGTTGCCGCCGACCACATTCGCCCTGAACGTCATCGTTTCGCCCGGCTGGACTGCCGAAGCAGGTCCGTCAACCGTGAGCGTCGGGCATTCGCAGACCTTGACGCAGTCGCACTCGACGACCTCGACCGTTTCGGTCTTGGTCTCGGAGCAGACGCCGCAGCCGTCATCCACAGCAACCGTGATCGTATACGTTCCGGTGTTGACACCGCTGAGATCCCAGGTCACATTCGCGCCCTGGCCTACAACGCGTCCGCCGGAAACCGTGTAGTTATAGGTGATCACGTCATTTTCGGGATCGGTCGCGTTCGTCCTGACGTTGACCGTCTGGTCATCGCGACACTCGACGCCTTCTCTCGGCTGGAATCCGGGAGCGCAGGGCTTGGTGATCGTGCTGTTGCTCAGATCGACCGTGTTGATGACGGCCGGCTGGTTAAGCACTTCAGCTGCCCTTTCGTTGCGCCTTCCGACCCAAGCCTGAACTATGAACCCGTGCGGATCCGAAGAAGGCCTGAAACCGGCCGGGACTCCGTTAAAGGATGTGCGGATGACCTGCGGCTGGCAGGTCGGCTCACCCAATTGCGGCGTGCCCGGAACGGTGGTAAAACACGGAACCACGACCGTACCGTTGAATGTATCGCTGTCGTCGAACGAGCCTATGTCCTGAGGGTTAAGGTGATGCCTGTACGCAGCGCCAAAACCGAACCAGCGCCTCGGGAACACGCGAGCACCGATCAAACCGTCATAAGGGCTGTTCTCGAACGAATTCGGCGTTCTTCCGCCGACGTACTGCAGCGAGCGGAACTCCGCGATCGGCTGGAAGTACTTGTTGACGGGAAAGTCGATACCGAATGCGGCGATCAGCTCATCCGGCCTGTCAAGAAGCGTAACGTTTCCGCTGCCCGGGAGGTCTCCTTTGACGTCGCCATTGTATATGTAGCCAACGTTGGCCGAAATGTTCATCCACTTGCGGACCCTTACATCGGCGAATCCGATAAGACCGATATCACCCCGCTTCGAACCGGGGCTTGCGCCTCTCTGAAGCATCGTAAAGCCGTCGGAATCGTTCGGCCTGTCCGCATACCATCTGTAGAACGGAATTATGCCGACGCCGATGGGATTCGTCGGACCCGTGAAGCGGATCTTCGCGCCCGCCGTAAAGGTGCTGAGCGCGGATTCGCCATAAGTGCGGCCGATAAACGGAGCATCAGGAAGATACGCCGGCGAGGTCGTGTAAATCTGTGGAACCTCGATGTCTGCACCGCCCTGCTGATTCGTGTTAACAAAGATCGTCTGTAAAACAACGCCCGGAAGGATACTTCCGTATACGGAGCCGATTCCCGGGAAAAGCGCCTGGCCGCCGCTCGGGATACCCGAGCCGAGCACCGGATTGTTTGTAGCGCTGATCGGATAACCGTAGCTGCCTGCCGAGCCGCCTACATAGGGAAAGAACACGAACGGCTGATTCCCGGACGGCCGGAAGACCGGCTGACCAGCGAACTGATTGTTCAAAAGTCCCGGAGGCGCCAGCACGATCGCCGGACCGTCAAAATAGGTCGCGTTCGGCAGATAAAAACTCGATAGATGCCTCGGCGAGTTGATGTTGACCGCCCTGTAGGCGTCCGTATTAAAGAAAAGCTCGAGATAATCGCTGAGACCGATCTGGAAGCTCACAGGAACCTCCACGATGTCCGCATCTCCCGGATCGCGATCAAAATTGCTATAGGCAACGCTGAACGTAAACTCCCCTTTCCGGAGCGTCTGTCCGTCGTAAACCGTGAACAGTCCCGTAGGACCGCCGACCGGACCACCCGTCCCGACTGTCGGGGCGATGTTCCTGTCGTCGGACTCCGGTCGCAGCGTCTGGCCGGTACCGGCCATAACGAGCGACATCAATATGATCGTAAGTAGAAACGCCCTATTAGCGAGTTTCATCACATTCCTCCGCCGAAAATAAGTTTCTTAAACTTTAGGTTCAAATGTAAGCGTTACGACCCGCAAATCATAACACATGATTTGCACGCAAGCTACACAATTATTGCAAATATAGCTCTTTACCCTCCATCGCGATCGATCGCGGCGAAGGCAAAGATCTATTCAGTGTCGTTCAGTTAACAAATGTCTTTGTTGTTCCAGGGAGCAAAGCAATTGGTTAACGCAAACTTCGTTTCTTTAGTTGAGTAAGTGTTCTCCCTTGGAAGACCTTACTTTAGATCATTTTCAAAATCAAGAGTGAAAACGTCATAAACCTTAGTCTATCCGATATTTCCGAAAGACCTACTCGCTGCTGTGAACGGCCCGGATCGCTTTCCGGAGAGCGATTGAAAAGAGACGTGTGCGCCCAGGGGAGATCGCCGGCAACTCACGTCAAGGGCGCCGTCCCGATCCGGATCCCGGATCGTCCCGTATTATCCCGTCGAGTGCGCCATTCAAATGCCGGTTCATCGATCCGGACCTGAACGGTTCCGGGTCGATGGTTACGGACACAAACCCGTATTCGGTCAGTCGCTTCACGAGCCGCAACCTCGTCTTCTCCTCAAAAGCCCTGGCGACCTCATCTGAAGCGAACTCCAGTCTTGCGCGGTCGCCAAGTGACCGAACACGAAACTCCCTGAATCCAAGGGACCGGACGAAGCTCTCGCTTCTTTCTACCCTGCCCAATCCCTCGATCGTGACCGGCTCTCCATAACGTATCCTGGAAGCAAGGCAAGGGCTTGCCGGTATGTCCCACGTCTCCAGGCCGTGCCGCCGGCTCATTTCGCGGATCTCGCTCTTCGTGAATCCGATCTCGGCAAGTGGGCTCGAAACCCCGAACTTGTCTGCGGCTTCCCTTCCCGGGCGGTGATCTGAGAGGTCGTCAGCGTTCGTGCCATCGATCACCTCCGAGATCCCTTCACCATCCGCTATCGATCTCAGCCGGCCGTACAGTTCGTTCTTGCAATAGAAGCAGCGCCGCGTGTCGTTTCTTACATAGTCGGGATCGTCCAGTTCGAATGTGTCGACCAGCCTGTGATTGAACTTTTGATCCCTTGCGACCTTCGACGCGCGGTCCCTGTGCTCGCCGGCGACACTCGGAGAAAGGCCCGTCACGCAAACCGCCGATGCGCCCAGTACGTCCGTGGCAACGAAGGCCAGATACGAACTGTCGACACCGCCCGAAAAGGCGATCAGTACGCTCTCGCATTTTCCGAGCTTACTTCTCAACTCGGCTTCCTTTGCGGCGGCTGAGTTCCGATTCGATTTCATATCTTTCTTAAAGGCTTCGATGCTATCAGAAAGCACTCTTCCGTCCAACGCCGTCCGCTGTGGCAACCCGCCCGAGGCATATGCCTTTCAAAGCGAGCGTTACACTGGAACAAATCATTGAAGGGATCTGACGCGCGATTCCATTGCGGACCATTAGCTATTATCATCAAGATCATATGAGACCGTTTGTCTTCTCGGCGACCTTTCTGTTTATTGCCGCCTTCATCACAGCGCCTTTTGGGTCGTACGTTTACGGGCAGGAGGACGAAGAGGAGTTCACGCAGACGGCTCCCGCGGACCTATCTCAGGACGATACGGAAAAAGCGATAAAGGCTTTCAATGCCGGACAGGACGCTCACGAGGCCGGCGAACTCGACAAAGCGCTCGAGCACTACAGGGAAGCGATCCGGCTCTTTCCGGAGTTCCCGGAAGCCGAGTATCAGATCGGATCGATATACGAGTCGAGAGGCGATCTGGCCAGTGCGGAGCAGGCATACCGGTTGGCGATCGAATACAAGCCCGACTGGACGCTTCCGATGGCCGCTCTCGGCGGGCTGCTTGTGACCAAGGGTGAGTACCAGGCCGCCGGTGCGGTGCTCCGCAAGACGCTCGATCTCGACGGAATGTGCATTCCCTGCTATCCGGCGATGACCGAAGTACTGCTTAAGACGGGAGCCGCCCCGGAAGTTCTTGCCTCACATCTTCAGAAACTCACGATCCTGACCTCCAAAGCGAAGATCCCGGCTTCGATCTGGGCGGCGAAGGCCGCAGTCGAACGAGAGTCAGGTGATCTTGCCGCCGCTTCTGAGAGCATTCGGAGAGCTTTGCTGCTGGATGAAGACGACGGTCCCTCGTTGGCACAGCTCGTCGAGATCCGGATCGCATCGGGCGATGCCGAGGGCGCGTCGGCCATCGCGAAACGGCTTGTTGAGGCGGACCCAGCATCGGTACCGGCGAAGATCCAGCTTGCAAGGGCGGAGCATCTGGCTGGGCGCACGCCACAGGCGGTCTCGCTCCTCGAGCCGTTCGCAGGTACCAGCAAGGCTGCGGCCGAGCTCCTGGCCTCGATCAAACTCGACTCGGAGTCGGATCCCGGGCCGCTGGAAGCGATGCTTGCGGAGAAGCCCGATGATCCCGGGCTGCTTGGCAGGTTATGTGAGATTACGCGCCGTTCAGCTCCAGAGAAATCTCTCGACTATTGCCTCCGTGCTTCAAAAGCCGAGCCGACGAATATCAAACACGCGATCGGATACGCCGGAGCGCTGTTGCAGCTAGACCGCAACCCGGAAGCGGCGGCGCTGCTCACACGGCTCAAGCAGAACTATCCCGACAACTTCACTGTCCGTACAAATCTCGCCTTCGCATTGTTCAAGCTCGAGCGCTTCGACGACGCGTGTGTCGAATACGAGTGGGTGACGTCGAAGGAACCCGAACTCGCGGCGGGTTTCTACTTTCTTGCCATCTGTTTTGACAGGCTCGAGAGATATGTCGACGCGATGGCGAATTATCAGAGATTCCTGCGGCTCGCCGACTCCGGAAACTTCGCGGACGAGATATCAAGGGTCGAACTACGCCTACCGATCCTCGAAAAGCAGATCAAAGAAGGAAAGGGAAAGAACTAATCCCCTGAAAGATTTTGTTGAAGGGACCACGGAATTTATATAGTCTATAGGGACAAGTGATCTCAGAGGTTCTCAGTTGCGAATCAGGACGCGGCTCCACAGCCGGCATGCGGTGCCGGTACAGGAGCGATGTCCTTTCACGACCATTCTTCGCCGCGGTCGTTTCCGCTCTCGTCGCTGCCGCATTTCTTTCATCCTCAAGCTTTGCTCAAGCTCCGACCGAAGAAGCCGCCATACCGGCCGGCGTCGTTCCTCCTCCTTTGAACATCATTTCGAAGCAGGAGAAGGAAAGCCTGGAAGCAGAGCGAAAGATCAGCGACCGCACGAAGCTCGCGCTGGAATTGATGGAATCCCGCCTCAAACTATCCGAGGACGCCGCCACAAAGGAGGAGTTTCAGGAATCGCTGAACCAGCTGGGAAGGTTTCAAGCTTTGGTCCGCGACACGGCCCGCTATCTTCACAATAATGAAGAGAGCAAGAAGTCGTACAAGAATTTCAAGCGGTTCGAGCAATCGCTCCGCGAGTTCATTCCTAGGCTTGAACTTTTGCGGCGCGCACTTCCCTTCAAATACGGATACCACGTTCGCGTGATGATGGAGTACCTTCGCGACGCGAGAAGCAACGCACTCGAGCCGTTCTTCGACGACACGGTGATCCCTGAAGGGGGATCGCGCCGATGAACCGCAGATCTGTCGCCGCCCGCGATGGCATATTCAACGCCGGGCTGGCTCTTCTGCTGATATCATTCCTGGCTTCCGCTGCGTTCTCCCAGCGAGCCGACCACCTGACAGACGAAGAGATCGAACTGATCCGGGACGAACAGGCCGTCGACGACCGTATGGACATCTACACGCGTGCGATCGAGCGTAGGCTGATCGCGATCCAGGGCACCGGCTCGCTTTCGAAAGATGATCTGAAGCGGCTCGAGAAGGAAACCGAAAAGTGGGGCGAGCTTCCGGAAGGAAGTCCTTCCGAACTGTACTCCGATATTTACCGGATCCTCGACGAGGCGGTGAACAAGATCGAGGACGTCGCAGACCGTAACGCGGAAAGCAAGCTGTTCCCGTTCGCTGTCCATATTCTTGCCGATTATTCCAGGGCGCTTGTCCCTCGGCTGGAAGCGTTAAAATCGAAGACCGCTTCGGCGAGGGAGATCGCGCTGCTCAACGACTCGATCGGTCAGTGCAACGACATCATCGAAGCTTCTTCAAAGGTCGACAAGCCTGATCCCAAAGACAGAAAAAAAGCTAAGAAGGAAGCCGCCAAGCTGTCGACCTGACCCCGCCCTCGAACGCACTGCCTTCAGCGTCCCGAACCCCGACCCGCCAACGCTGTTTCCTGCCGATTTCATAGCCCGTTCGCGCCTTCCGGAGGCATTCTTGACGCTTCCTCAAAGAGAGTGTAGTTTCTTTCATAAGCAACACCTTAAACCCGTATGACAGATCAAGATCTGAAGCAGACCCCGCTCAACGCGGCCCATCGCGAACTAGGCGGCAGGATGGTCGATTTCGAGGGATGGGATATGCCCGTGCAGTATCCCGCCGGCACTATCGCGGAGCACCTCAGGACGCGCGAGCATTGCGGTCTCTTCGACGTCTCGCACATGGGCGAGATCCACGTTGTCGGCCCCGACGCCATCCCGTTCGTGAACCACCTGACGACGAATGACGTCACGAACCTCGTCGACGGCCAGGCGCATTACTCTGCGCTCACATACGAAAGCGGAACGGTCGTCGACGATCTGCTCGTTTACAGGTTCAGGCCGGAGAGGCTGTTCCTTGTCGTCAATGCGGGAACGCAGGACAAGGACTGGGATTGGATCTACTCGCACAGGGGCGACTTCGACGTCGACCTTTCGAAGGCCAGCGACGAGTACTGCCAGATCGCGATCCAGGGCCCGAAGGCAGAATCCATCCTCCAAACACTGACCGACACGGACCTTTCCTCGATCAAGTACTACCACTTTGCAGAGGGCGAGGTGGACGGGGTGCCTTCGATCATCTCCCGAACAGGCTACACGGGCGAAGACGGGTTCGAGGTGTACGCGGATCCGCGGAAGGCAAGGCAGCTCTGGGACACGATGCTAGCCGCCGGCGGATACGGCAGCGACACGGGCATCCTTCCGTGCGGTCTTGCCGCGCGTAACACCCTCAGGCTGGAATCGGGGATGTCGCTTTACGGGCACGAGCTCAGCGACAAGATCACGCCGATCGAAGCGAATCTGGGATGGATCTGCAAGCTTAAGACGGATTTCATCGGCTGCGAGGCTCTTCGGGACCTGAAGGAAAAAGGCCCGGACAGAAAGCTGATCGGGTTCGAGATGGTCGACCGCGGCATCGCCAGGGACGGATTCGACATTTACAACGGAGGCCGGAAGGTCGGAGTCGTCACATCGGCCAGCCCCGCGCCTTACTTGAAAAAGAACATTGGCCTGGGCTTCGTGTCTCCGGAGCTCGCGGGGACGGGCAACGAGATCGAGATCGACGTCCGCGGGAGAATGCTGAAGGCTCAGATCGTTCCGACGCCTTTCTACAAGAGGGAGCGCTGACCTGTGTCATCGGTAAATGCCAAATGCGGAAAATGCGGAGGCGAGATGACAAAGGGAATCGGCGCGTACCGGGTCAACGCGAATTATTATCCGCTTCACTGGATCGAGGGTGAACCTCGGAAGAGATCTTTTCTTGGGATCAAAGGACAAAACCTTGATGTTTCCGGCAGCGAGCTGCGGGAGGTGACCGCCTTCCGGTGCCGGGCTTGCGGATTCGTCGAGTCTTATGCCTGGTAGGCAAATTCACCAAGGGGTATCAATAACTTTATGGCAAACATTCCGGAAGAATTGAGATACAGCAAGGACCACGAGTGGGTTCAGGTCGAAGGCGAGATCGCTACGATCGGGATCACCGACTACGCGCAGGAATCCCTGGGCGATGTCGTTTTCGTCGAGCTCCCTAACGAAGGCGACAACTTTAACGCTCACGATGCGTTCGGGTCGGTCGAATCCGTCAAAGCGGTCTCCGAGATCTTCACGCCTGTCGGCGGCGAGGTCGTCGGTACGAACGAGGATCTGAACGACACCCCTGAAGTGGTGAATGACGATCCCTACGGCGATGCCTGGATGGTCAAAGTGAAGATGAACAACCCGGGCGAGCTGGACGGACTGCTTTCGGCCGAGGAATACGAGGAGTACCTTAAGTCCGAGGAGGACTAACCGCGGCACTGCACTCAGATCGGAACAGCCCGCGTCGTTATTTCGCGGGCCGTTCGTCATTATCAATCCCTTATGAGATACATACCAAATTCGCCTGAAGAGCGAGACGAGATGCTCCGCGAGATCGGGCTAGGGTCGGCGGACGACCTTTTCAGATCGATCCCCGCTGACGTGATACTGAAGCGCAAGCTGGAAGTTACCGCTCCGCAGGCGGAGCCGGAGGTCATCGCCGGAATGGAATCGCTCGCGGCCAAGAACTCCGCGGCGCAGAAGACCTCGTTCCTTGGCGGCGGCGTTTACTCGCACTTCTCGCCCACGATCGTCGACTACCTTATCCAGAGGTCCGAGTTCTTCACTTCCTACACGCCTTACCAGCCCGAGGTCACACAGGGCACGCTCCAGTACATATTCGAGTTTCAGACTCTCGTTTGCCAGCTGACCGGTATGGACGTCGCGAACGCGTCGATGTACGACGGCTCTACGTCGATGGCCGAAGCGTTCCTTATGGCCCAGCGTGTCACAAGGCGCGACAAGGTTCTCGTCGCCGAGACCGTGCATCCGGAGTACATCGAGGTCGCAAGCACATACACGAAGCACGGCGACCTGGAGTTCGACACTTTAGGATTTAACTCCGCGTCAGGCCGGGTCCTGGAAGACGACCTGGCGAAGATCGACGACAAGACGGCCGCGCTCGTGGTCCAGTCGCCGAACTTCTTCGGCTGTATCGAAGACCTTGACCGGCTCGCGGAAAAGGCGCACGAAGCCGGAGCGCTTCTCGTCGTGGTCGTCACGGAGGCGATCTCGTTCGGGATGCTGAAGACCCCGGGAGCCTGCGGCGCGGACATCGTCGTGGCCGAAGGTCAGAGCTTCGGAATCCCTATGAGCTTCGGAGGCCCGCACGTCGGTCTGTTCGCCTGCCGAGACAAGTTCGTCCGCCAGATGCCGGGACGGCTTTCAGGCGTGGCATACGACCAGAAAGGAAACCGCGGATTCGTTCTTACGCTCGCGACGCGGGAGCAGCATATACGCCGCGACAAGGCCACATCGAACATCTGCACCAACCAGGGGCTGATCGCTCTCGCAGCGACGATCTATATGGAAACG
This sequence comes from Aridibacter famidurans, assembly GCA_024103495.1. Classification (GTDB taxonomy): domain Bacteria; phylum Acidobacteriota; class Blastocatellia; order Pyrinomonadales; family Pyrinomonadaceae; genus Aridibacter; species Aridibacter famidurans. The sequence goes on along the minus strand of JAGFIQ010000160.1, from coordinate 6,739 downwards.
ATGGGCAAGCAGGGCCTGCAGGAAGTCGCGATGCAGAATGTCCAGAAAGCCTCGTATGCGAAGAAGAGGATCGCGGAACTCGACGGATTCGAGATCGCGTTCGACGCGCCGAACTTCAACGAGTTCGTAGTACGCGGGCCTTCCGAAGCGGAGGCTCTTCTCGCAAAGCTCAGCAGCGAGAAGCGCATTCTGGGCGGGGTCCCGGTCTCGAAGTACTACCGCGACAGACCGAACGATTTTCTGGTTTGCGTAACGGAGACGAACACAAAGGCCGAGATCGACGGGTTTGTTGATGCTCTCTCGGAGATCAGATAAGGAAGGCGCTATGCCGAATTCAGATCTCAGATTCCAGATCGACCGCCGGGCGTTCCTCTCGAACGCCGGGAAGTCGCTTGGGCTTATGGCGGCTTCGTCCGCCGCGGTCGGAGCGCTTTTGAAGAATGTCGAAGCTGCGGGAAGGTCCGTCAAGGGACTGTCCGCGGCAAAGGTCGCGTCCGACGAAGACTACTGGGCGACCATCCAGCAGGCTTTCTCCGTCACGCGCGGAATAATCAACTTGAACAACGGCGGCGTGAGCCCCAGCCCGAGGCTCGTGACGGAGGCGTTCGTCCGCTATACCTGGCAGCAGGAGGACGCGACGGCTTACACGATGTGGCGGATCCTCGAACCTCAGTCGGAAACCGTCCGCGAGGGCCTGGCGGAGATATTCGGCTGCTCCTCGGAAGAGATCGCGATCACCAGGAACGCTTCCGAATCGCTTGAGATCCTTCTGATGGGACTCGACCTGAAGTCCGGCGACGAGATCCTGACCACGACTCAGGACTACCCGAGGATGCTTACGACGCTCCGCCAGAGGGAGCTGCGCGAGGGCCTCAAGCTGAACCTGATCAAGATCCCGATCGCTCCGGAAGATCCTTCGGACATCGCGGCGGCGTTCGAGCGCGCGGTCACGCCGAAGACAAAGCTGATACTTGTGTCTCACCAGATCAACATCACGGGCCAGATCAACCCCGTAAAGCAGGTATGCGAGATGGCCCGCAAGCGCGGGATCGAGACGATCGTCGACGGCGCGCATTCGTTCGCGCAGTTCAATTTCACCCAGAAGGACCTGGGCTGCGACTACTTCGGCACTTCCCTTCATAAGTGGCTCCACGCGCCGAAGGGCACGGGGATGCTGTATGTGCGGAAAGAGAAGATCCCCAAGGTATGGGCGCTTATGGCTTCCGAAGAAAAGAACAAGGGAGACATTCGAAAGTTCGAAGAGATCGGAACGCATTCGGCGGCGATGAGGCTGGCGATCGGCGAGGCCGTGCTGTTCCACAACGCCATCGGCGGAGAACGCAAGGAAGAGCGCCTGAGGTACCTTTCGCGTTACTGGATGGACCGCCTGAAGGCGAGCCCGAAGGTCGGTTTCAACACCTCGTTCGATCCGAGGCAGTTCTGCGCGATCGCGAACGTGAAGGTCGAAGGGATGGATCCGGTCGCGATCGGCAACTACCTGATGTCGAAACACCACATCCTGACGACGCCGATAGTTCACGACGAATTCACGGGCATAAGGATCACGCCCAATATTTACACCGCCTTGTGGGAGCTCGACCGCTTCTGCGAGGTGATGGAGCACATTATCAAGAACGGCCTGCCCAAATCGCAGGCCTGAACCAACGGGAAATGACCATTAAGAAAGTTACAAGTCATCCTTCGCAGAACGAGGCACTTATCTTCGAGCGGTCGCAGGAAGGCCGCGTCGGCTACAGGCTGCCGGAACTTGACGTTGACGAAACCGGGATCGACGAGATCATTCCCGCCGAACTGCGGCGGGACGACGACCTGGACGGTGTACCGGAGGTATCGGAGGTCGACGTCGTACGGCATTTTACGAGGATGTCGACGTGGAATTACTCGATCGACCTGGGGATGTATCCGCTCGGGTCGTGCACGATGAAATACAACTCGCGCCTCAATGAAAAGGTGGCGAGGATCGCGGGCTTTACGAACCTTCATCCGCTGGCGCCGGAAGGCGAATCGCAGGGCGCGCTAAGGCTGATCTACGAGCTTCAGGAAGACCTTGCAGAGATAACGGGGCTTCCCGGCGTCTCGCTGCAGCCCGCAGCGGGCGCCCACGGCGAGATGACCGGCGTGATGATCATCCGCGACGCTCTCGACGAGAAGTTCGGCGAGGAGTCGAAGAACCGCCGCGTGATGCTCGTGCCTGATTCCGCCCACGGAACGAATCCGGCCTCGGCGAGTATGGCGGGTTTCACCGTTAAGACGATCCGCTCGACGGACGAAGGCCTGACCGATATGGAGCACCTGCGCGAGCTGTGCGATCAGGGCGGCATCGCGGGGCTTATGCTCACAAATCCGAGCACGGTCGGCGTTTTCGAGAGGAACATCAAGGAGATCTGCGACACGATCCACGAGGTCGGCGGACTTGTCTATATGGACGGCGCGAATATGAACGCGCTGGTCGGCGTCGCAAGGCCCGGCGATATGGGCGTCGACGTCATCCACCTCAACCTTCACAAGACGTTCTCGACGCCGCACGGCGGCGGAGGCCCCGGATGCGGGCCCTGCTGCTGCACGGAAGAGCTTTCGAAATTCCTTCCGAAACCGGCGATCGTAAAGGACGGCGAAAGATATCGGCTGGATCACGACCGGCCAAATTCGATAGGCCGAGTGAAGGCTTTCTTCGGCAACTTCGGGATGATGATCCGCGCGCTCGCGTACATAAGGACGCACGGCGACACGGGGCTTCGGGAAGCGACCGAAGCGGCGGTCCTGAATGCGCGGTACCTCGCGGCGAAGCTCGAAGAGGATTTCGAACGCCCGTTCGCTCCTGACCCTATGCACGAGGTGATCTTCTCGCATAAGAGGCAGTCGCGGAAGGGCGTGCATACGCTCGACATCGCGAAGCGGCTCATCGACTACGGCTTCCACCCGATGACGATCTACTTCCCGCTGATCGTGGACGGCGCGATGCTGATCGAGCCTACGGAGTCTGTCGGAAGGGCCGAGCTGGATGATTTCGTGGATGCGATGAAGTCGATCGCCAAGGAAGCCCAGGAAGACCCGGACCTCGTGATCGGCGCTCCGCACACGACAAGGATAGGCCGCCTTGACGAGGCTACGGCGGCGAGAAAGCCCGTGCTGAAATGGACGCCTGATATGGGCAAACAGGCGGAAGCGGCGGGGTGAGGGAGTGAGTACTGAGTGATGAGTGATGAGTGAGGGACTGAGTGTCCGTAGCCCGACCGTTAGGGAGGGCGTAGATCAGATCTGAGAGAAGAAGCGTGCGTCGATCGCGCGCAAGTTAAGGACTGAGAGCAAAGAACTGAGGGCTGAGAGAGCAGTTATTTTCTAACGCGTGTTGGCCGCGAATTCACCTCCGCGACCTCTGAGGTTATTTCCCTCTAATCGATCAGATACAAACGCAGCCCGAATTCTTCCCACGCCCTTCTCGGCCTTACCGCCGATTCCTTCCTGGAGATCTTTCCCGGATTCTGCGTATCGAACCTCTCCGACTTCATCCTCGAAAGCTGAAATTCCCCGTCCACACAGTCGAATCCGAAACGCTTCGTGTGATAGTAGCGGTCTCCGTATTCGACGGAAAGCTCGAATCCTTCGTCGGTTTTCCGCAGAGGGTCGAGCTTGAACTTCTTGACCTCTGTCTGCGTCGGGAGCCTCTCCGTCCGGACCTCCCTATTGCCTTTGAAAAGCGTGACCCCTTCGGTCCCGTTCTCGAGCGTGACGCGGAACAGACGAAAGTCCTCTCCTCCGCATTCGAGATCGACCCGCTCGGCGATGTGCGAGACCTTGCCTGCGGTGGTCTCTAGCGTAGTGTTGGAGGTCGAATTCGTGCCGGGAAGCGATTCACAGGCGGAGAACAGGAAGGGCAGAGAAAAGAGCAGAAGGACTCGGATCTTGAAGATCATGATCGTTTAAGCCGAACGGGAGAAGAAAGGGCTGCAAGAGCGAGGACCGTTTCAAGGATAGCATTTTCTTGCCTGCGGTCCCGTCGGAAAACGAAGTAGCTGAGGCATCGAGGTAGCCCTTCCTGACGGTTGGGCTTCTTACACTCAGCACTCATCTCTCCGCATTCAGTACTTACCCGCGGTTCGCGCCTTTAGCGCGCTGCACGCGGGACGCGTGCGTTCCGAAAGGACGCAGGGCAGGCTCAGGTCCTGCCCCTACAAGATCACCCCGTCGCAGAGCCGCCCTCCGACGCTCGTGTAGTACAGAGGCACTTCCTTGAACGTGTCGGTATCGGTGCAGTAAGAGAGGCATCGGTCGAAGGGCTTCGAGTAGATGTGTACGCTGATCGCGCGTTCGTCGAACTCGGGCAGGTTCAGGATCTGGTGGATCGGCTCCTCAAGCTCCACCTTTGCCGCTAAACAGTCCGAAAGATCGAAAGTATCGGTCTCGTAGAGCTTGCAGAAGCCTTTCGACTCGTCGATCTCCCTGACCCCGAAATTCTGACCCCGGAGCGTGCCTTCGACGACCGTCATCCAGCACATCTGGTCGGCGTGGTTGTGCACGCGCGAGACCTGGCCCTTGTCCCAGCAGATCGCCATCAGCTCGAAACGCTCGTCCTTGAAGACAAGATTTCGGGTGTAGAACTGGCTGCTCCAGAAAAAGTACTTGTCGAGCGAATCGATGTCGACGGGATTGTCGGTGAGAAACCGGTAGACGCCTTCGCAATTGAAATCCGAGTCGGGAATCTCGCGGAGACCCTCGACCAGATGGCTGATCGTGACTTTTCTCATCTCAAAACGGTCGGCGCGGCCGTCCTTAGGCTCACCGCGCTGAGGGGGATCGAACTAACGGGGTTAATTCTTACTGAGATTGACGTAGAAAGTCAACGAACTCGGCCGGATCGCGGGTCAGGCCCGGAAAGGTCGTAAGCGGATCTCCTTGCGCGTCGAATACCGCGTAGAAAGGGAGCGCGACGGTCTTGAAGGTCTGTTCCTGATACTGCTGCTGGCGTTGATAGATCTCTCCGTCGCCGTCCGTGTAAAGGCTGACAAGGATGAACTTCTCTAGCTCTGCCTTCACCTCTGGACGCGGGAACATGTTCGCCTCCATCCAGCGGCAGTTGGTGCACGTGTAGCCCGTGAAATCGACGAACACACGCTTGTTCTCGAGCCTCGCCTTCTGCAGGGCGCCTTCGAGGTCATTCTTGATCCAGACAAGCTCGTTCTCCTTGTCTCCAAGAAGATTGAATGCCGAATGCGCGTTCTTCGGCGGCAGGAAAGATTCCAACTCGCCCAGTTTCTGGCCGAAGACCCCTAGAGCGAGGTATCCGCTGACGATCAGGAACAGCCCCGCGAAGATGATCCGCAGGGGCGTGATCTTTTTGACCGGCGAGTCGTACCGGAATTTGAAGAAACCCAGAATGTAGGCGGAAATCGTCAGGCCTATGATCACCCAGATGATCAGCACTATCTCCCGCGAGAATATGAATCCGTAGTTCAGCGCTCCGCTCCCGTCCGAACCCCACACGAGATCCACGTTCGAGACGAACTTCATCGCCGCGGCGATCTCGAGGAATCCCATCACTACCTTGACCGAATTAAGCCACCCCCCCGATTTCGGAAGCGAGTGAAGAAACCTTGGCACGAGCGCGAGCACGAAGAACGGAAGCGCAAAAACCGACGAGAACGCAAGCATCCCCAGAAGAGGCATCGTCCAGGAACCCTGCGAGGTGGATACGAGAAGCGTTCCGATGAACGGCGATGTGCACGTGAACGACGTCAGCGTGAAGGTCAGGCCCATCAGCAAAGCGCCTATGTACGCGCTGCCCTTTCCTTCTTCCGTCCGCGTAATGTTGTCCAGCTTCGTCAGGACCGAGGTCGGGATCGAGATCTCGTAGAACCCGAAAAGATTGAAAGCAAAGAAGATAAATACCGCGGCGATGAATATATTGACCCAGGGATTAGCTGCGAACAGGTTGATCCCCGCAGCTCCAAGGAACAAGGCGAGCAGCATCCCGAGCACTGAGAAAGTCGCGATGATACCGACCGAATATACGGTCGCAAGTTTGATCGTCTTCGCGTGATTACCGTCCGAGTGCTTCATAAAGTACGAGACGGTGATCGGGATCATAGGGAACACGCACGGCGTAAGCAGCGAAAGCGCGCCGAACGTCAACGCCAGCCAAACGAACGCCCACAGCGAGCCGTCGTCCTCGCCTTCGCCGAACCGCACGATTTCTTTCGGGGTATCGGTCGAGCCGGTCAGCCTTCGGCCGCCGACGACCTCGCTGCCGTCGAGCGTCACTCGGACGGTTTTCGGCGGAAGGCAAAGGCGGTCGTTGCACAGCTGGTAACGGACATCGATCCCGAGGCCCGATGCGTTTGAGCCGGCCGATGCCCTTAAAGGCAGGTCGAAACGCGCACTGTCCTTGAAATAGCTCGTGTCGATCCGGAAGTTAGGGTCGTACTCGGTGATGGGTTCGGGAGTCGTGACGTCCGAACGAAGTTCGAACGGCGAGCCTTCCGCGACCTTTACAGTCGTTGCGATCGGACCGCCGTCCGGCTGTTCAAGGGCGTAAAGATGCCAGCCTTCCTCGACCGTCGCCAGCAGTGCCGCGTCGATCTCGTCACCGCTTGCGTAGGTCTTGCCGCGCTCGACGCCATCGATCCGCCACTTCGCGGGATCCTGGGCGAAAGTAGCCAGGGTGAACGTCAGGACGAGAACGACACTCGCGATGATCTGATACATGTTGAAAAATGCAGGC
>JAGFIQ010000130.1 GCA_024103495.1 Aridibacter famidurans | reverse complement strand
GAGGCTCGGCGGCAACAGCATCGGCTGGTTCTGATCGTAATGTTTGAATACGACTGCCCTGTTCTTCATGCCCAATATTTTACAATGCTATTTTTAAAGGATGAAGCGGACTTTTGAGACAGCCCCCAAGTGTTTGTAGTCGCGAAGCGACGGCCTGCATTTAGCCGTGGGTGGAGCGAAGCGGAACCCACGGAACGCGTCGCATCGTCCGCGCATCGCGAAGCGATTGCGTGATCCGGATCGCTACCGTCTGCCTACTTCCTTGGAACTTTTAACCTGGAACTTTGAACTTGGTAGAGGTAGCCCTCCCTGACGGTCAGGCTTCGGACACTCCCTAGGGACACCATTGTGTTCAAAACTTCTTGACACATTCCGACGACGCCTGATACGGTTGGCGGACTTCTCGACAGATCGGATATCCGGAAAGGCCGGTGAACCTCCGATCCATCCGGAAAGAAAGGTCAGGTAGTTGGTGCATTACCCCCCCCCCCCACAGACACAAAAGACTTTTATCGCACCGCCGTGTCCGATGTCGGCCGGCCGTGTCCGAAGCCCAAGCGTCAGCGTGGGCTACCGCGGGCGATCGGAACCCGAAGCGCAAGCGACGGGCACGGGTCCTCAGAGCTCGAAGCGAATTCCGGGCGTGATCTCGTCAAGCGTTCCTGCTTCCGAACGTACACTACCGGTCTCCCGTTTTCGGTCTCCGGTCTCTTCAGTCATCAGTACTTTTCATTCAATACTTCTTTTTCGCAGACCGCCGCTGATCCGGGCAACCGGGCCGGCGGTCTTTTGACTTTCAGATCAGGGATCGAAGGAGCTCACGCGTGATGAAAGAGAATACAAAAAGTGAACGGAAGGGCAGGGTTGATCCGGTATCGAGAAAGCTCTTTGGATCCATTGCAGTGTGCTTCGGGATCCTGAAGAACTGCTTTGTTTCGAAGGATCTCATCGCGCGACTGTTCTCCGTTATCGCGATCGCCGCACTTCTCCTCCCTTCTGTCTCCCTCGGTTTCGGCGGTTCGAACGCGTCCGCCGGGAAGACAAGAGATCCCGAAGCTCAGACATCGCCGAACGCGAAAGCTCCTCCGCCGTACAGGTTCGGCAATGGGCCTTCCGTTCTTGAAAAGTTCTCTGAATCAGCCTCAAAGATCTCGGACGCCGTAGCTGAGCTCACGGAGCCGCACGATCTTCCCGCAGACTTCAATCGGCCGGAAGAGTATTCCTCTTTTGCAACAAGACTCACTACGCTGATCCGCCGTGTCGGAATGGAGCTGGGCCTCATGGGACCCAGAGCACGGGAGATCGCCGCCAACCCGTCGGTATCAGTTCCCTCAAGCGTCGAGTTCGATTTCGACGGGGACAATGTTGCCGACTTCGCGCGCTGGCAGCCTTCGACCGGCGAATGGAAGATCAAGAACTCCAACGGGGGTTCGTATTCGACGGACACGCTCGGGGATTCGAACTCGATCATCGCGCCGGGCGATTTCAACGGCGACGGAACGACCGATGTCGCCATCTTCAAGGCCGGCACCTGGACGATCCATCCGAGCGGGGGAAGTTCCTACACATTCAGCTACGGAGCGTCGGGCGACAAGCCTGTAGTTGGGGATTATGACGGGGACGGAACTTCGGACGTCTCGGTGTTCAGGCCCTCGAACGGGACCTGGTACATATACAAGAGCGGTACCGGCACATCGACCTCGGTTTCCTTCGGCGTCGGCTCGGACATTCCCGTGCAAGGGGATTATGACGGTGACGGTAAGACGGATGTCGCGGTATGGAGGCCCGTGGGAGGCGTCTGGCATATTCTCGGCAGCACTGCGGGATATTACGGATACTCCTGGGGAGCTTCGCCCGACATTCCCGTTCCCGAGGACTACGACGGCGACGGAAAGACCGACTACGCGGTCTGGAGGCCCGACAGCGGGACCTGGTATGTCGTCAAGAGCAGCAACCTGAGCCAGACCTATGTAGCTTCCTGGGGCAACTACGGAGACCAGCCCGCGCCCGCGGATTACGACGGGGACGGCAGGGCGGAGATGACGGTCTGGCGGCCGAAGACGGGGACCTGGTTCGCTTACGACAGCTGCAATTACGATTCAAGCTGCGGAGGCGGGGCGACCTACTTCACGGAATCGCTCGGCGTCGCGGGCGACACGCCCGTCGCGGCCGCCTATCTCAAGAAGTCGGGATCATTTATCCAGGAATACAATTTCTCGCAGACACGCCTTTCTCCAAAGAACGCGACCGGAGGCACGAACCTCTATTCGAGGAACTTCTCGTGGGGAACGCCCCTTGTCTCTCTTCCGGGAAGGGCAGGCCTCGATGCCGGGATAGGCGTCGGCTACAACTCGCTGGTCTGGATAAAGGACCCTTCGAACAGCACGATGGTCTTCGATCCGGACGGAAGCAACGTCGCTCCGGGCTTTAACTTCGGGTTTCCCGAGATCGAGCCCGTCTATTACGACTCCACAACACAGAAGTACAGCTATCTTATGGTGACGCCTTCGGGCTCGAGGATCGAGTTCCGTCAGGCGGCCGCGAAGAACGAGTACGAATCGGCGGATTCATCCTATCTGATTCTGAAGACCCTGAACGCGGAAGACCCGAACGATCCCGTCGGAAGCTTCGAGATCACGGTCACCGACACGAACGGAACGGTGATGACCTATGAGTGGAAGGCAAACGCATACCGCCTCAAAGAGATCAAGGACAGGAACAGCAACTACATCACGGTAAGCCACGACGAGTACGGCCTGCTTGAGTGGGTGAAGGACACACTTGGCAGGACGATAACGGTTAATTACGACAGCTCTCTTTACCCCATCTCGATCACACAGCAGTGGAAGGACAACAACGGCGCGGGATCGGCAGTGACGAGGACCTACGCAACGTTCGAGTACTCCGACATCACCGTCAACCCGAGCTTTACCGGGCTCGCCATCTACGGCCCCTCGAACGGGACGGTAAAGGTGCTGAGCAAGATCATCTACGGAACTTCGGGAAGCAATCTTGGGGACACTAGGTTCTTCTACAACTCCTTCGGCCAGGTCAAGAAAGTCAGCAACCACGCGGCGGACGGTCACGAACTCAATTACACAGCGACAAATCTCGACACTCCCGGCACGGGTCTGACAGACGTTCCGAGGCTGTCGCAAACAAGAACAAAGGTCGAAAACTTCAATCTCGTCGGCGGCAGCCCTCAGGAGGTTGTGGTCAACAACACCTTGACGGAGAGCCAGAATTACAGCTTTCCGGGCAGTATCAGTGGAAGCGGGACTTTGATCGAGGTTTCGATGGTTGATCACCCGGATGAGTTCATCTCGCGAACCTACGTCGGAGATTCCGGCTGGAAGGAAGGCCTCCCGATCGCCACCGAAGACTGCGTTGATGATGACTGTGAGTCCAGCCGCAAGCGCTGGAGCTGGAACGTCTGGACCCAGGACAATGAGAATCTGAATTACTTCCTTAACCCGAGAATTGAAGAAACTTGGGTCGGCGATGACGAAAACGGAAATGTACTCAGAACGGTCCTGACCTATGAAATGGTTGACGCCGATGTGTCGAAGTTCGGGCTGGTGAACAAGGTCCAGCTGATCGATACGTCCGCCTCAATGGTGCTCAAGGAAACTGAAACTACCTACAACCTGAACTCCGCCTACACTTCTCGGAGGATAATAGGCCTTCCGAGCCAGGTTCTCTCGAAAGGACACGATGGCACTTCGCTGAATCTTGTTGGCAAGCTCACCTACGGATATGACGAGGATCCGTTTGATCATGAGGATCTCGAACAGGACATCTCGCCTATCGAACATGACACGGGATTTGGGACCGGATTCGTGTCCGGCAGAGGAAATCTGACCTCTATCACCCGATGGGATGTTACTGACGACACAAATTCAAGCCTTGCCGTCTCCAGAGAGATCTTTTACGACATTGCCGGTTCAATAGTCGGGATCGTTACCCCGGACCCGAACAGTTCCAGCGGACGCCTGACCGCGATCAGCTATCAGGACAACTTTAGCGACACAAGCCCAGCAGGAACACGTTCGCTTATCCGACCACCGTAACTGACCCCGGGGGAAATCCCTCAACCAATCTGTACAGATATGACTTCGGAGCGAATGTTCAGGCAGACGGACCTGTTCCCGCCGGCAATTCCAAAGGTGCCGAACTCAAGCGGGAGTTCGATACTTTCGGAAGGCTTCAGAAACAGATCGTCGGGAACACCGGGGCATACACGCGATACGAGTATCCGACGAGCGGAATTCACTCGAAAGTGTTCGCGACCCTCGTAGACACAAACAGCAACTCGGTAGCCGATTCTTCTGACGAGGTTCTCACCGAAGTCTGGAGCGACGGCGGGGGAAGGGCGATTGCAGCAGTTTCAGAGCATCCCGGAAGCACGGGCGGCTTCACCGGACGCATTGTCGAATATGACGTTCTCGGCAGGGAATCGAGATCGACAGTGCCCACAGAGGTTAACTCGAGTTCCACTCCGGCAGGAGACGACGCTTCGGGGTGGCTTTGGAAGCACACAAAATACGACTGGAAAGACCGCGTTGTCAGGAAGATAAATACCGACGGCACGGACTCACCGTCGCTCAACCCTTCTGATGTGATCATAAGCTACGAGGGCTGCGGCTGTGCCGGCGGTCTTGAGATCACCGTACAGGGAGAGGAGATCATCGAGACCGACTATCAGGGTAACAATCCCGTCAGTCTGGGAAGGAGGACCAGAAAGGTCTTCCAGGACATTCTAGGCAGGGTGGTTCTTACTCAGATCATGGAATGGAACGGAACTTCCGTCTATTCCGAAACCGAGACCGCTTACAACGGCCGCGATCAGGCCACGACGATCACCCAGTACGCTGTGGAGAATGGCCAGCGGACGGATTCGCAGGTCACCTCGATGACCTATGACGGGCACGGACGGCTTTCGACCCGACATCGGCCCGAGCAGTCTTCGGGGACCAGCACCGTTTTTGTTTACAACGCGGACGATTCCGTTCACTCAGTGACCGATGCGCGGGGCGCGACGACGACTTATACCTATGAAGAAAGGGGACTGGTTTCCGATATCGATTATTCGGTGCCCCAGGGTTCCTCGATCCAGGTTCCTCCGAGCGTCGAGTTCGAGTACGATGCTGCGGGAAACAGGACCGAAATGACCGACGGGATGGGGACGGTGACCTATGCGGTCTCCGAATTATCGCAGCTTGTCTCCGAAACCCGTGCATTTAACGAGACTCTGGCAGATGCCCCGCTTTCGAACAACAGCTATAAACTCGAATACACTTACACCCTCGGCGGACAGCTCAAGAGCCTGAAGGATCCCTTCGGACAACGATTCGATTACGCCCACGACGAAACGGGCCGGCTTGTTTCAGTAACCGGTGCCACCGCGTTCGGAGGCGTCACCGACTATGCTGACAATCCTGGATACAGGGCGTGGGGAGCGCTGAAACATCTGGAATTCGGAAACGGAACCGAGGCAGACATCACTTTTGACAATCGGCTCAGGCCTGCCTCCTATTCGCTCACCGATGGTGGAAGCACGGATCACATAGACAAGACCTACAGCTATTATACGGACGGAAACCTGAAGTACATTCAGGACGGGATAAACAATAAGCACGACGACTTTTACAAGTTTGACCAAAAGGGACGCCTGCTCGAGGGGCTCTCGGCGGTCGAGGCAAGAGGCGGCACCGAGACGGATCTTGAAGAACTCCCTTACCGCCATATCTATGAGTATGACAGGTTCGATAATGTCACCGAGTACGAGATCACCAACTGGGATGTCTCGGAGACAGAGTCATTCACATACACGAACCACAGGAGAGACGGCCTGCCTTCAAGCGCCTACGACGAGGAAGGAAACCGAAAGAGCGGAAAATGGCTCGACGCGGCAGGGCGAAACACGTATTTTTACGAAGGCTGGGCGAATCTAGTCCGCGTCTGGGATGGAGACGGAAGAGAGATAAAGAGGATCAACAAGGTCTACGATTTTGTCGAGGAAGATTACCTGGATCCGGATATTGCCTATTACGTAAGATCAACCGTTCTCGGCGGTCAGATCATCACCGAGGTCGATGACACCGGAGCGAAGGCACAGACCTTTGTGTGGGCCGGAGGCACGATCGTCGCCCGCCAGTTGATGCTTGGCGAGGATCACGATGAGGAGACAGTCGTCTGGGATTACAAGGGCGCGGTTCGGTCAACTACCAAATATCTGAACGACGAAGGGGATGATGTTTCGACGAACATAGATATCCTTCAGTCCGGGGAGTACGACCCAAAGGGCGGTTTCGTGATGCCGTATTACTTTCCGCCGAATCCCCACGCAGGAGTAACCGACACTCGACAGCGTGTTCCGTCGCCGATGTTTGAGCTCAATACTGGCGGATGCACGGTAATGTGGGACGGAATTCAAACTTCCTGCGACTTGGTGTACACAACTTTTAGCGAGCATCTTCAACTCAGTGAAACAAGATTCTATCCCGATATTAGATCAAACGGTAGAGGGGGATGGAGTCAAATCATCGATGTTGTACATGATTTGGATCACCTGCCAGGGGGGCTACTAGCAGCAAGCACTTTAAATCCCGAATCTGATTTTACGCTAGGCGAGAAACCGCCACAGGAATATTGGAGGGTAATAAATGCAAATTGGGCGCTCGCACAAGCTCAAACATCTGTAATTGTAAGATCGAGATCTGAAGCGCCAACTAGTGACCTCCCAGACTGCCTCAAGAACTACTTCTCTGATAGATGGAATATCTCGAGATCAACTTTGGACAACGTCGATTACAGAAGAGTAGATAAACTAAGGATCGAGTTTGCAATTATAGGCGGCATTGGCGACGGACTAGGATATACGTACGCGATGGATCCTAAGATCATTGCCTTCACTATCGGAAGCACAATAGACTTTCAATCAAACGCTTTTGATCCCTCAAATGGCGTAAGTGTGACAGAGGTTGGATTGGTCGCCCATGAACTGAAGCATGTGCTTCAGTTCCAGAGTCAAAGAAATTTCCAACTGAAGTATCTTCTCGAATTGGTAGATCAAGGAGCAACCAATGTAGCATTTCGAGGTCTTAGGGAAATCATTAATCGAGGCTTAGAGGGCATATCGGACATTGCGTACGATCGAAATGTGTATGAACGACAAGCCAGGGCGTTCCAGGATAAAGTTCTTGAAGATATAAATAGGAATGGAAATCCGTGCGATCCTAAGAGTAAGAACGGTAAGAAATATGTAAAATCGAATTGAATCTAATCCGCCAACGATCTGTGTAAGCTATGATCAATTATGTCACATGACCTACTACTTCATTAGAGCAACTGCTATGTATACAATAATTTCTGCGCCTTTGATGGGGGGGTGTTTGTTTCGTACTGTAGAACCCGAAGTTTGTAATGATTATTTTTCCAGAAACCGGACTAGAAATGAGTTTCTGCAGTTGAGCTTCTCGGATCAGTATCAAGTCTACAAGTGTGGACTGAAGAAACGACCCGCATTGAGTGGTCTTGGATTGGAACTAGCTTCACAGGGTCGAGAGATCATTCCTACCCTCGAGAATAACTTGTTAGGCAAGCGGTTTTTTGGCCCGTCAGAAAGTGGCATTGATTTCCTTGCTGTTTCGGAGGTTCTTAAGTTCCTCGCACGGGATGGAAGACTTTACTGTGATGATCACATCATTGAACGTCTAAAGGAAGGAATGGGTAGGAGAAGCAACAGATTTCCAGAAGAAGCCCGCCGACAAGACATATTCGACAATCTAGCTGTCATCGATAAGGAATGCATCCTCCGAAAATAAGCGGAAAATATGCGAGATTTCGGTGTTAGCTGTTCTCTGTGACCTCCCCCCTGAAAACCGTACCGACCTAAACTAGAGACAATTCGGGCAATTTCCAATGTATGATAGCAAGGAGTTGCCATGAAGAAGACGTAGTTCACGTAGTCGCAGATCGTCTTTGCCTTGAAGCAGGCTCAGACCGGGGTGAAGAGAGATGGTACCCAATTTTCGGACAGCTTGTTAAGGTGGAAACCTGACAGAAAGCGAAGGGGGTATCAGAGTGAGCAAATCAAAGCGGAAAAGGTATTCAGCGGAGTTCAAGGCGAAGGTCG
>JAGFIQ010000109.1 GCA_024103495.1 Aridibacter famidurans | reverse complement strand
CCCTATCTTGACGCCTATACCGATGGGAAAGAACAGGCTTCGGGTCTTCTGGAGAAGCTCGTTCGCACCCGCGTCAAGATGTTCCAGGATGCCGTCCATAAGCCTCAATTCAAGACAAATGGCGTGCTCAACCGTGATTTCCGGTTGATCTTCACTGTCAAAATTCCGTGTTCTCAGTTTCCGGATCTTGAGGAACGCCAGTCGATCCGATCTGATGTCACACGTGTGATGGAAGGCTTTAGCTCCATTGGCTTCCAGTTCAGGATGCTTGACCCACATGGATATCTGCACTTGATTCGGAAGTTCTACCACATGTGGGAGAAGCCTGAGTTCAGCTACGACGAACTTATACCAATTCGAGAGCAAGCCTTCTATCCGGGCGACGATATTGAGTTCAAAGAAAAAGAGATCCTCTTTCACCAAGGGAGTGATCAAGAATTCTTTGTGCGTGTAATGAGCCCGAAGCTGTTTCCAAAACGAACTGTTTTTGGTGTTGCCAATCTTCTGATCGGTGATCAGATGGGCGGAGCAAACCAAATCACTGAGCCATTTTTCTTTCAATTCACGGCCCACTATCCCGACCAGGTCAAGAAGAAAGGTGAGGTTCGACAGCGTCACATGTGGATTACCCAGCAATGCATTGGAAACTCCGCAAACTGGTTCCCCATCCTCGGTTACAAGAAGGAAGGCATCGAGACCTTCATTCATGAAATTGACGGTCAAGGCGGGATGTCTCTCGAGGTCAACCTTAGCCTGATGATCTTCTCGAAGAACAGGGATCGACTGGCACGTCAAACCGCTTCGTTGAACTCCTACCTTTCCACGCTTAGCTTCGACATGCGCGAAGACAAGCGCATTTTGGATTTCCTCTGGCACAACGCCCTGCCGATGAACGCGTCGGCTGATGCCCTGACCCGGACCTTCCGCACCAACACCATGAGTGCGCGACAGGCTGCACCGCTGGTCCCGCTGTTCGCTGACTACAAAGGCAGCGGCGCGAACGCTACGAGTCTCTTTGTAACGAGGCGTGGTCAGGTGTCCGCATTCTCGGTTTGGGACTCGAATACTGGATACAACGTAGTCGTTTTTGCTGGCACCGGCGGGGGTAAATCCTTCCTGGCACAGCTTCTGATCGTCGATAACCTTGCTGAAGGCTGCAAGGTGTGGGTCATTGACGTTGGCAAGTCATTTTTTAAGCTCAACCGTGCCCTCAAGGGGGATTACATCGAATTCTCCGAAGAGTCGCAGATCATCTTGAACCCTTTTACCTTCGTCAGCGAGATTGATGAAGACATCGACATCATCAAGGCCACGATCGCCAAGATGGCTGCACCAGAGGGCGGTCTTGATGACTATCAAATGGCGGCTCTCGAAGAAGGGATCAAGGCCACGTGGGACCGATATGCCCATAACTCGACCGTGACCGCTGTCGCTCAATGGTGCATGCAACAGCCTGATCCGCGCGTTCGTGACCTTGGTCAGCAGCTTTACCCATTCACCGTTAGCGGCAGCTACGGGCGTTGGTTCGAGGGTGAGGCCACAATCGATGTCAGTAATCGCTTTACCGTTCTTGATCTCCTGCATCTCAAGTCACGTCCGATTCTTCAAAAGGTCGTTCTCCTGCAACTGATGAACCGCATCGCGACCGAGATGTACACGACCCCGGGTCGTAAGATTCTCGTGCTGGACGAAGCATGGGAGCTTATGGATGACCCCCTGATGGCGAAAGCGATCGAAGCGCTTTATCGCAAAGTGCGGAAAAATTCAGGGGCAGTCATCTTCATCACCCAGGGCGTTGGCGATCTCTTCCAGTCACCGAACGGCCGAGCGATTTACGCCAATAGCGCATGGCAGATTGTTCTTGAGCAGCGTGCTGAATCCGTCGATGCGGCCGTTGCGTCCGGACAGTTTTCTATGGATGCGTTCGGGATTCATCAGGTCAAGTCTCTTCATGTTGTGCCTGGTGAGTATTCCGAATTGATGATCAAACGCTCGGATTCAGACTATGGGATTGTTCGATTCAGGCCAGATCCATTCATGTTCACGTTGTTTGCAAGTAACGGTGAGGAACGTGATGAAGCAATCGCAGCCATTGAACAAGGAGCCGACCCTGAAAAAGTAATTGATTTCTACACGCAGAAACGTCTCGAAAAAGGAAACTGAAAATGTCCAAACAGAAAACCCTGACCCAGAAAGACTTGATCCTGGTCTTTGCTCTTTATTGTGGTGCGATCCTTCTGATTCCGTTCTTCAGCAATTTTGATCCACTGGTTCTCATATCCGGCGTCTGCTTCGGTTCCGGGAGCATGTTCTTTTTCGGTCGTGCGCGTCGCCCGATTGAGCGTCCCGCTGGCGTAGAAGGCGCGGCCGAGGCATCGAAATGAGCGACAGTACTGCTTCCTTAAAGACAGCTGACGGTTCCAACGTTGGCCCAGTCATCATGGCAGCAGTACTGTCTGCTGTCCTGACCGCTGGCACTTTGTTTGTCGCGAGTCCTTACCTTGCACCTCAGCAGAGCAGTGTTCCCTTCGTTGTCATCGACTCTGGAAAACTTGTTACTGCTTCCATGAACGACCTTCGAGGAAAGGGCCTCGACGAGAGTGCAGCAAGGGACGCGGCCATTAGGTTTGCTGACCAATTGAAGACCGCAACGCAGCGATACGTCGATGCAGGCTACGTCGTCGTACACCGGACGGCAGTTCTTGGTTACGCACCCCAGTTGGAAATCACACAGCTCGTCGCAGATGAACTCGGCCTCAATCTCGAATGAGACTACTCGCCCGGAAAAGGCCACTCTTTTTATAAGGGTGGTTTTCCTTGCGTCGGTACTCCTCGCTTTGCTTTTTGCAGCGACGTCACACGTCTCTGGAAAGTATCGCCTTCTTCTTCTGGTTGGTGATCTCAGCTGCATCCCTTACAAACTCGTTGTCGTCAAAATGACCCGTCCAGAGAACATTGATTTCGAGCGGGGTCAGCTACTCGCGTTCCTTCCATACGGAAGGCTAACTGATCAATTGAATCAACGCCTACTTGATGGAAACGGCTCGATACTTGTTGTTAAATATCTCGCAGGTGTCGCAGGCGACATCATCAAGGTAGAAAACGATGCAGTCACCGTAGCTGGGCGTAAATTCGGTGATCTCGATCTGCTGGAAAAGCTAAATCGCGCGCCAGGTAGCTATGACCGGACCCAAGTATTGGTCGATGGACAGCTTGCAATGATGGGTACTGAGCCGAGAAGTTTCGATGCGAGATATTGGGGTCCAATCAATGTTGACGAGGTCGTCGGTGTCGTTTATCCGATCTGGTAAGCCTGTACGGGCGATTCTTGTTTCTTTAGCGATCGTAGCCGCAACCTCGAGCGTTCACGCTCAAAGCTTCTTCAAGCGGGGAGGAGAAGGCTATTTCTGGTATGAGACCCCTCCCCCTCCGGCTGAACCCGTTCAATTGGAAAAAGAACCCGAACCTCCAGCTTCGGCCTCTCCAGCCACTGAAACAGCAGCTAATACGGGGACTCAGCCTTTCTCTACAGCGTGGCTCAGAGATAACTTGCCGGTTCTTCTTGAGAAAGCGATGGATTCAGGAAAGCGTGAAGACATGGAAGCGTATCTGTACGCCCAAAGAATCGCGCTCGACAAGGCGCAGAATTTTGCACATCTTCAACA